>JBQDJW010000412.1:0-3670 GCA_052086425.1 Pseudoclavibacter sp.
CTTCGACGCTCTGCGGCATCGACGTGATGTTCGTCGCGCGTGTCCTCGCCACGGTGGGCCTCCCGATGTACTGTCCATCAGGATACTCCCACCTACGCGGTTCCGTTGGTCAGGCACTCTAAGATGTTGACTTCACGCCAGAATCGCCGCCGGTAGCTGCGACGCCCCGGCCGCCGCGAAGGAGCCACATGACCACTCGCACCGTACTCGTCACCGGCGGAAACCGCGGCATCGGCCGCGCGATCGCCGAGCACTTCATCGCCGGGGGCCACCGCGTCGCCGTCACGTCGCGCTCGGGCGAGGGCGGCCCGGATGGCGCGCTCACGGTGCAGGGCGACGTGACCGACGCGGCGTCGATCGACCGCGCGTTCGGCGAGGTCGAGAAGGAAATCGGTCCTGTCGAGGTCGTGATCGCCAACGCGGGCATCACGAAGGACACGCTGCTGCTGCGCATGACCGAGGACGACTTCGAGCAGGTCATCGACACGAACCTCACCGGCGTGTTCCGCGTCATCAAGCGGGCATCGAAGGGGATGCTCAAGGCGCGCTTCGGACGTGTCGTCCTGATCTCGTCGGTCGTCGGCCTGTACGGCTCGCCCGGCCAGATCAACTACGCCGCCGCGAAGTCCGGTCTCGTCGGTATCGCCAGGTCGCTCACGCGCGAGCTCGGCGGTCGCGGCATCACCGCGAACGTGGTCGCGCCCGGGTTCATCGAGACCGACATGACGGCAGCGCTTCCCGAGAAGACGCAGGCCGAATACCTCGGCGCGATTCCCGCGGGCCGCTTCGGGCGTGTCGACGAGGTCGCGAAGGCGACGACCTGGCTGGCGAGCGACGACGCCGCCTACATCTCGGGCGCCGTGATCCCGGTCGACGGCGGCCTCGGCATGGGGCACTGACGGTGCACCGCTCGCTGCGACGGTCTCCGCTCGCGGCGCTCGCGTCGATCGTCGCGTGCGTCGCCCTGGCGTTCACGCTCACCGGATGCGCCGGCGGCGATGGCGACGACGTCACCGAGCCATCCCTGGACGCCACCACGAGCCCTGGCGCGACCGAGAATGCAACGATGACGCCGGTGCCCATCGCCGAGGTGCCCGAGATCGCGTCGTTCACATGGCAGCAGTCGCAGGCGCTGCCCGACTTCGACGGGTCGCTGCACGAGACGGACGACCCCGCCGAGATCCAAGCGCTCCGCGAGGTGCTCGCGGCGCACGGCGTCGTCGAGGCCTTCACGTACGACCACGGCGATTGCGCGGGCGGTCTGAGCACGTGGGTGAATTATCAGACTGCCGCAGGCGAGGATGTCTCGATCTCGGCGAGTTCGTGCGAGGGCGAGACCACCTTCGAGTCGGCACTGGCCACGCTCGTCACCGGCTGGCGCACTGGGGAATAGCGGCGGAGGCCAGATGAGAACGGCCTCATGCGCGCCCAATGTCCGGCTCACGCGAGACCTGCAGGATTGAGACATGCGAAACAGCACACCCCTCACGTTCCTTGCCATCGCCGGTGCGGCCGCCCTCCTCACGGCGTGCTCGGCGACGCCCTCGACCTCTGCGGCGTCACCAGGCGTGACGATCGACGCGCCCGCGTCGAGCCCGGCCTCGCCGGCCGGAGACGCGACCCCCACCGGCTCGTCCGCCCCCAACCCCACAGCGTCGTCGTCTGCCCCGCCTGCGGCCGATGACGACGCGAACGGCGACGATTCCGGCAGCGGTTCTGGCAGCGCCGCAGGCGCCGGCGCCTCCCTGCCATCGCCGGTCACGTCGATCGAGTACGAGATCGACGCCCCGGGCCAAGACGATGACGACGACGACCGCACGGCGAGCGACGCGCAGCAACTCTCCGATTTCACCGAGGTGCTCGAGTTCCACGGCATCACGAGCAACTACGAGCGTGAGGAAGACTGCGACAACGACTGGGAGGTCGAAGTCGACGCGCACCTCGAGAACGGCAGCACGATCCAGATCGATCTCGAGGTCTGCACCCCGAACGACTTCGAGAACGACCTCATCACGCTGCTGAACACCTGGCCGTAAACCGACTCGCCGGGATTCCGGCAGTTCGGAGGCCGCCGGACAGATCTGCCGCGAGCTGCGGGCCGCGCGCTACAGGCCGAGCAGGGGCAGCACGCGCGACAGGTCGCGCTCGGCGATCGACACCATGGCTCGTTCTCGCACGATCGGCTTCGCGCAGAAGGCGACGGAGAGTCCCGCGACCTCCATCATGCCGAGGTCGTTGGCGCCGTCGCCGATCGCGACGGTCGAGCGCTCGTCGATCCCGTATTCCCGTGCCCACTCGAGCAGCGTGTCTCGCTTCGCCTCACGGCCGATGATCGGCCCGGTCACGCGGCCCGTGAGCACACCGTCGACGGTCTCGAAGCGATTTGCGCGCCAGTTGTCGAGGCCGAGGCTGGTCGCAAGCGGGTCGAGGACCTCGTGAAATCCGCCCGAGACGGCGCATACCCGGCCGCCAGCGGCCTGCACGGTCTCGATGAGCTCGCGTGCCCCGCGACTGACCGTGATGCGCTGCCGCACCTCGGCGACCTGCTCGAGCGTCACGCCTTTGAGCAGCGCGACGCGGGCGCGAAGCGACCCCTCGAAGTCGAGGTCGCCGCGCATCGCCTGCTCGGTGACCCGAGTGACCTCGTCGGTGACGCCGGCGTAGTCGGCGACGAGTTCGATGACCTCGTTCTCGATCAGGGTCGAGTCGACGTCCATGACGACGAGTACCGGATGCTCGCGAATGATGGGCGTGCCCGCCGTCGCGTCGGCGCGCGGATTCGCCGGCGCCGATTCCCCGTGCGCCGGATGCTGCGATTGCGTCATGCCTCGACGACTCGGTTCTTCTCGACGACCGTGAGGCCGGAGTCGGTGACCGTGAATCCCCGGCGCAGGTCGTGCTCGCGATCGAGACCGATCGAGGCGCCCTCGCGCACGACGACGTTCTTGTCGAGAATCGCGCGGCGCACGACTGCGCCCGCCTGCACGTTGACGCGATCGAAGAGGATCGAGTCGGCGACGAGCGATCCCGAGCCGATGCGCGCCCACGGGCCGAGCACCGAACGCTCGACGTGCGCGCCCGAGATGACGGATCCGAGCGAGATGATCGAGTCGATCATCGTGCCGGTCGTGCCGCGGCCGTCGCGCACGAACTTCGCCGGCGGGGAGTTGAGCTGCTGCGAGAAGATCGGCCAACGGTCGTTGTAGAGGTTGAAGACCGGCAGGGTCGAGATGAGATCCATGTGAGCGTCGAAGAACGAGTCGAGCGTTCCGACGTCGCGCCAGTAGTAGCGGTCGCGCGGCGTCGACCCTGGCACCTCGTTGCGGCTCAAGTCGTACACGCCGCAGTCGTCGCGGCCGACGAAGCCGGGGATGATGTCGCCGCCCATGTCGTGATCGGACGACTCGCTCTCGGAGTCGCGCACGACGGACTCGACGAGCGCGTCCGCGTCGAACACGTAGTTGCCCATCGACGCCAGAATCTCGTTCGGCGAGTCCGGGAGCCCGTTGGCGTCCTCCGGCTTCTCCAGAAATTCACGGATGCGCAGCGGGTTTTCGGGGTCGATGTCGATGACGCCGAACGCCGTCGACAGCTCGAGCGGCTGGCGGATCGCCGCGACGGTCGCGCTGTAGCCCGACTCGATGTGCGAGTCGATCAACTGGGCGAAGTC
>JBQDJW010000413.1:0-3665 GCA_052086425.1 Pseudoclavibacter sp.
CCTCATCGGCGCCAACTCCCCATCGCCGTCGCGGTTTTAGGCGCGCGCGGTGGTCTTTATCTTGACCTCGCGCGCCGCTAGCTCTCGGCGCCGGCCGACGCTCCGCGCGAGGTCGACCGACAGTCCGAGGTCCTTGCACGCGAGCGCGATGGCGAAGCCTTCGTCGTAGTCGCCCGAGTCGAGCACCGAGAGCACGTCGCGCTCGACGAACGCGCTGTTCGCAGGGCTCGCGATGAGCGCCCGGCGCAGCACTTCGAGGTCGACGCCCGATCGCACGCCGACAGACATGACCTCGGCGGTCGCGACGAGCTGCGAGAACCACAGCTGGTTGATGAGCAGCTTGACGGCGTACCCGGCCCCGGGCCCGCCGACGTTGAGGATGCGCTCGGGGTCGCCCATCGCCTCGAACACGGGGCGGAGGCGCTCGAACGTCGCGGCCTCCGCCCCGACGAAGATCTGCAGCGTGCCGCTCGCGGCGCCGACCGACATGCCGCTGACGGGCGCGTCGACGATCGTGAGGTCGCGACCATCGGCGAAGCCGCTCACCTCTTCGGTGACCTCTGGCACCGAGGTCGACATGTCGATCCAGGTGCCGCCGTCGCGGATCCCCTCGAGGATGCCGCCGGGGCCGACCGCCACGCCGCGAACGATGAGCGGCGTCGGCAGCATCGTGACGACGAGGTCGGTCTGCGCCGCGACCTCGGCGGGGGTGTCTGCCCAGGTCGCCCCGAGCTCGATGAGGCCGGCGCCGGCGTCGGGCCGCGCGTCGGTCACGACGAGCGGGAAGCCCGCCTGGAAGAGGTTTCGGGCCATTCCCGAACCCATGCTGCCGAGTCCGATGAACCCGACGGCGGGGAGGTTTTCGGTCATTCACGTCGCCTTTCGAACGATGAGACGTTAGGGAAATTCGTGTGCGGTGGTGCAGTGCTGTTTGTGCGTCATGTGTGTGCGTTCCGTATGCGTGATGCGTGCTGTTCGTGGTGCGGTGATGGTCAGTGCGGGCCGGGGCGACCGGATGCGCCGGGCCCGGATGCGCCGAAGCATCCGTTCCCGGCGCGGCCGGGTCAGTCGGCCGTGGCCGGCGCCGTGTAGAAGGGGTTGGTCGGGGCGTGCCTCGCGTCGATGACGTCGGCGTTCGACGGCAGGCGTGCCGCGCCCGCCTCGAGCGCGCGGCGGGTCGCCTCGCGGTTGTTGCGGTAGACGGTGTCGGCATCGTCGGCGCCCGGGTTCACCCAGACGGCCGCGATGACGGCGTGCGTGTCGGCCGCCGCCTCTGGGATCGTGCCGTCGGCGAGCGCGTCGGCCACGCCGGCGGCGACGCCGGCCTGCGCCGGCCCCCAGATGAGCGTGCCGTGGTCGTCGTTCGCCGGCGCCGACTTCGAGACGAACAGCGTGAGCGGCTTGACCGGCAGCGACGGGCGCAGCACGGCGACGAACGGCACGTGGCCGGCGCTCGGCGTCGCAAGCGCAGTCGCCCAGGCGGTGCCGGCGGCGCCGTCGCGAGGGCCGGCGACCGTGTTGATGTGGGCCGCGTTCACCCCCTCGCCGATGAACGACTCGCCGAGCTCGACCGACGAGGGCGCCGGGGCGCCGGGTGCGCCGGGCGCACCGGCCGCGCCGAATACCGCCGACGCTCCCGCAGCATCCGAATTCACAGCATCCGCCGCCATCAGATGAGCCCCTGCTCTGTCAGCCAGTCGATCGCCACATCCTGCGGGTCTTCGCCATCGACGTCGACCTGGCTGTTGAGCTGCTGCATGACCTCGGTCGTGAGCAGCGGCGCGACGAGGGCGACGACGTCGGCCATGCCCGGGTACTCGTCGAGCGTGGTCTGCTTGACGGTGAACGAGCCCTGGTAGGCGGGGAAGAACTGCTGGTCGTCCTCGAGCACGGTCAGGCCGAGCGCGGGGATGCGCCCGTCCGTCTCGAACACCTCGCCGAAGGTGCAGTCCGTGCCCTCCTGGGTGGCCGTGTAGATGACGCCGGTGTCGAGCAGCGCCGTGTTGTCGGCGAAGCCGTAGGCGTCGCGGAGGCCGGGCCAGCCGTCGTCGCGCGTCGAGAACTCGCTCTCGATGCAGAACGTCTGCTCGTCCTCCGGCAGTGCCGCGATGTCGCTCAGGGTCGAGATGCCGAGCTCGTCGACCGTCTCGGTCTTCGCGGCGAGCGCGTACGTGTTGTTGAGCGGCGCGGGCTCGAGCCAGGCGATGCCGTTCTCTTCGAGGTCGGCCTCGGCGACGGCCGCGAACTGCTCTTCGGCGCCCTGCACGGGCTCGGTCTCGCCGAGGTAGGTGATCCAGCCGGTGCCGGTGTACTCCCAGTAGCCGATGAACTCGTCGTTCTCGAACGCCTGGCGCACGTTGGTCGAGCCGACGAGGTCGACGTTGGCCTCGAGATCTGCGCCGTGGGCGTTGAACAGTTCGGTCGTGATGTACGCGAGGATGTACTGCTCGGCGAAGTCCTTCGAGCCGACCACGCCGGTCAGCCCCTCGAGTTCGTCGCCCATCGATCCGGCTTCGGCTCCGCCGCCTCCGCCGGAGCATCCGGTGAGGGCGATGGCCGAGGCCGCGACGAGGGCGAGGGCGCTCAGACGCTTCTTCATGTCAGGTCCTTTCGTAGAGGGAGGTTGGCAGTCGTTGTGGCGTGCGGATGCGCGTGGCGCGGCCCGCGGTGAGGTATCGGCATCCGGGTGCGACGCCGGCCTCGATGGCGCCCCGGATGCTGTGGTTCAGAGGCCTTTGGGCTTCACGACGTCTTCGACGAGACCGGCGAACCAGTCGATCAGCACGGCGATCGCGGCGACGAGCACGGCGCCGACGACCACGACCGGGTATCGCTGCAGCTTGAGCCCGTTGACGATCATGTCGCCGAGGCCGCCGGCGTTGATGAAGGTCGCGACGGTCGCGACGCCGACCGCGAAGACGAGTGCCGTGCGCAGGCCCGCGATGATGACGGGCGACGCGAGCGGCAGCTCGATGCGCCACAGCGACTGGCCTGACGTCATGCCCATGCCCCTGGCCGACTCGCGCACGCTCGGGTCGATCTGGTCGAGCCCCGCGACGGTGTTGCGCAGCACTGGCAGGAACGAGTAGGCGACGATGCCGACGAGGGCCGTCGTGAAGCCCGTCTGCCAGGCGATCGCGAGCAGGATGATGAGGCCGACGGCAGGGGTTGCCTGCCCGATGTTGGCGATCGTGCCGACGGTGCCGCGGAAGATGCGCGAGTTCGATCGCGAGACGGCGATGCCCATCGGGATCGCCAGCACGGCGACGAGGGCCGAGGCGACGAACGTGAGCACGAGGTGCTCGCGCGACTTGGTGAGGATGTAGTCCCAGTTGAGGGTGCGCGCCTCGATCGAGTCGAGTTCGCGCGACGAGATCCAGATGGCGAGCGCGACGAGCACGACGGCGACCGCGAAGAGGGGCACGAGTCGGCGCAGCCACCGGCGCACGCCCCCGGCGCGCGAATCGCCCGCCGATGCGAGGCCGATCGAGGTCGTCGCCGAGGCGGCGACGTGCGTGCTGGTCATGAGCGGCCTCCCGCGCCCGGCCCGTCGAGGTAGGTCGAGATCCGGTCGAACCCGATGGCGCCGATCGCCCGGCCGTCGCGGGTCACGCGGATGCTCGCCGTGCCGGACCGCACGAGCATGTCGAGCGCGTCGCGCAGGG
>JBQDJW010000414.1:0-3660 GCA_052086425.1 Pseudoclavibacter sp.
GTGCGAGTCGTCGGCGATGTCGATCGACGCGAGGTGACTCGAGATCGACCACGTCCGCGCCGCGACCGGGTCGATCTCTTCAAGGTTGAACTGCACGTCGTCCGCTGTGAACGGTTCGCCGTCGTGCCAGGTCACTCCCTCGCGCAGCGTCAGGTCGAGGGTGAGGCCGTCGTCGCTCAGCTCCCAGCTCTCCGCGAGTGCAGGCGAAAGCTCGTACTCGCTCGAGATGTGCATGAGCGGGTCGAGCATCCGCGCGCTGAACACTGCGGCCTCGGGTACCGGGACGAACATCGAGTTCAGTCCGCGCGGGTCGTCGTCGATCGCGTACACGTACGTGACGGGCTCATCGCCGCCGGCTGCGCCGCCGGAGCACGCTGCGAGCAGCAGCGTCGCGATCGCACCGATCGCGACAGCACCTCGTTTTCGCCATTTCCAAGACTTCGTCGTCGTGGTCGTCATTGCATTCTGCCTCTCTGCAGATTCGCCGATCAGGCGGGCGAGACGTACCTGGACCGCACCCGGGCGATCTCCGCATCGGAGACCTCCAGCCCGGACCGTTCCCTGAACGTGTCGCCGATGTATTCGGAGGGGAAGTACCCGCGCTCTTGCAGCTCGGGCACGAGGAGTTCGAACATGTTGTTCATGCCGACGGGGACGCTCGGGGGGTTGAAGTTGTAGCCATCGCAGGCGCGGGCATCGAACCAGTCGATCATCTGGTCGGCCACGCTCGCGGCCGACCCGATGAGGAGCCGGTGTCCGAGCGAACGAGACACGTGCACCATGAGATCGCGAACGGTCATCTCGCGCGCGAGGTCGCGGAACAGGTACCAGCGCTTCACGCGCTGAGGCCCGTCGACGAAGCGCTCCTGCGGGATGAGGTCGCCAGGTTCGAGGTCGCCGACATCGAGGTCGAGCATCTTCTCGAGCGTCTCGCGTGCGCGTGATTCGACGATGCAGTCGGCCAGCTCGTTCGCGAGCGCCTCGGCGTCGGCCTGCGTCTCAGCGACGATCGGCATGACGCCTGGAAGGATCTTCACCTTCTCGGGATCGCGTCCCTTGCCCGCGACCTTGTCCTTGTACATCGCATAGAAGTCGATGGCGGCCTGACGCTCGGGCTGGACGGCGTAGATGATGTCTGCGTACGTCGACCCGAGCTCGATGCCGTTGTCGGATTGACCGGCTTGCACCATGACCGGCCACTCCTGCGGCGACCGCGGGATCGTGAGCGGGCCCTGCACCCCGAAGAACTCGCCGCGGTGGTGGATCTCGCGGATGCGCGCCGGGTCTGCCCACATGGCGTTCGCACGATCGTCGATGATGGCGTCGGCGTCCCACGAGTCCCAGAGCTTCGTCACGACGTCGACGAACTCCATCGCCCGCTGATAGCGAAGCTCGGGGAGCGGCATCTCCTCGCGCCCGACGTTCTCGTTCCCGCGGGTGGAGGTGACGATGTTCCAACCGGTCCGACCGCCGGTCAGCGAATCGAGACTCGCGAACTGCCGCGCGACCGTATACGGCTCGTTCCACGACGTCGATTGCGTGCCGATCATGCCGATCTTGTCGGTGTGCCCGCTCAGCGCCCCCATGACCGAGATCGGCTCGTACACGGCCGTTCCGCGGTAGTTGCCATCCCGAAGCCCCTTCGCGCCATAGCTGTCGGCGAAGAAGATGGCGTCGAGGCGCGCCCGCTCCGCGGCCTGCGCCATGTCGCGGATGAGCGCGAGCGAACCGATCTCGCCGGCGCGGCTGGCCGGCGATCGCCACGCATCGTTGTGGAATCCGAAACCGGTCGTGTACATCGTGAGGACCAGTTGCCGCTCGCGTCGCTGTGCCATGCGTGCTCCCCTTTCGCAGATGGTGCGCCTTCGCCCATCGCGCTCTGCCGTGCGAGCTGCGTCGTCGCGCTCGTCCCGCAAATCCCAACTCGGAATATGTTCACATCTCAATGTGTGAGTTCAGCATATGGCACGAGGTCGGGTCGTGTCCAGAGGGGAACCGGCAGATCCACCTCGAGGAGCGCGGCCATTTGCTTGCGATTTCACCGAAGTGTCGACGCGTGAACGAAGCCCACCGTGCATGAAACATCGCAGCCTTGCTGTTCAAAAACAGAACAACAAGACTGCGATGCGGTCTTGCAAGGTGGATGCGCTAGGGCTGAGGTCGCCCCTGACCGGCAGCCACCACATTCGCACCCATGGCCGTGCCGAGGGCTCGCGCGGTGTCGCGAAGGCTGACCGCAGCATCGGAGGTCACGTCGAGCGGCAGGACGTCGTTCGTCGCGATGAGCGCGAGGGTCGCGCAGATCGTGTACTCATCGAAGACCGGTGCGGCGATCGCGTGGACGCCGTAACCGTCTGCACCGACCGCGAGATCATCCGGACCGACGAGCCGGCCGACCTCCTCCCGCATTCTCTCGCGCTGACGGTCTGACAGCGTCGCGATGAGCCGTTCGACGCGAACTTGATCCCCGAGGTGCGCGAGAAAGACCTTCGACTGGGCCGAGACCAGCGACAACTGCGTGCCGACTCGAACCGTCACGACGATCGACCTCGTCGTCTCCTCTTCGACCCTCGAGACGATAGGTCCGGTCGAACCCCAGAGACTCAGAACCGTCGTCAGTCCGGTCGCCGTGCAGAGGTCGCGCATGAACCTCGGGGCGAGATCCACGACCTTTCTACGACCGATTGCGAACGCGCCGAGCTGCACGAGCAGGGCGCCAGGCACGAAGGTCCCGGACTCTGGCCCTCGCTCGAGCAACCCGGCCGACACGAGCGACGTGCAGTACCGATACGTGGTCGTGCGATTGAGGTCGAGCAGCTCCGCAGCCTCGGCCGCCGTGATTTGAGGCCGTTCCGGGCCGAATACACTGAGGATCTGGGCCGCCCGGTCGACCGCCTGGATCTCGGCTCCCCCAGTTCGCCCGTCTGATTTCTCCCGTTCGGCCATGTCGTCTCAACTTTCGCTCGCGCGTTCGCTCGAACCCCTCAACGCCAAATCAAGTGAACGAGAGACTCGCAATATGAACTGAAACTATCATTCCCTTGGCGGCGCAACGGCGCGCATCCCTGGGAAGCTGGTGGAGTTCGTTGACTTCACGCGGATTGTCCACCTGCCCTCATGGAATACCCAAGGGCCAAGTGTCCGCGATCCGAACTGATACATCCGTATACGGACATAGGTTTCGAGGGAGGCAGCGTCGGGTCGATCACCGAGGCGAGCTTCGTGCATCCGCCCACCGACCGTCAGGCCGTATTGCCTCGCGACGCGCGGAGCGCGAGCACGTCGTCGAGCATGACGCTGGCTCGGGCTTCGAAGGTGTGGTGCTCGCGCACGTGGGCGGAGGCGATCGCGAGGGTCTCCTCGCCGGAGTGCATCGCGGGGTCGCTCTGAGCCAGCTCGAGCAGTTCTGCCGGCGAACGGAACGTCGCGACACCGTGCGGCAGCACCGACTCGGGGAAGAGTCCGTCGAGCCCCTCGACGTCATCGGTCAGCAGCCGCCCGCCGGAGGCGAGCACGTCGAAGATGCGATTCGAGACGAAGCCGCGCTCGCGCATGTCGGGCCAGTGATCGTTGAGCGCCCACGCGGCGCCACGGTAATAGTGGCGCAGCTCGTCGTTTGGGATGTGGTGGCCCGCGATGTTCTCCCCCGGGATGCGCTCC
>JBQDJW010000415.1:0-3646 GCA_052086425.1 Pseudoclavibacter sp.
ACTCGCCCGTCGTCGAGCACGACGACGCGGTCGGCCGCGGCCGCCTGCGACAGCCGGTGCGCGATCACGAGGGCCGCGCGCCCCTCGATCGCGGCGGCCGCGGCCCGGTCGAGCAGGCCGCCGTCGGCCGTGTCGGTTTCGGCCGTTGCCTCGTCGAGCAGCACGAACGCCGGATCGGCGAGCACGACCCGGGCGAGCGCGAGATGCTGCGCCTGCGCCGTCGTCAGCGTCTCTCCGCCGTGCCCGATCTCCGTCTCGAGCGCCGAGGGGAGCCCGTCGACGAGCGTCGTCGCGCCGACCTTCGCGAGCGCGGCCCGCAGGTCGTCCTCCGACGCCTCCGGCGCCGCGAGCGTGAGATTGTCGCGCACCGTTCCGGCGAACAGGTGCGATTCTTGCGTCACGGTCACGATCGCCGATTCCGGCACGCCGCGCTCGATCACGCCGTCGTCGGGCTCGTGCACGCCGGCAAGTACGGCCGCGAGCGTCGACTTCCCGGAGCCCGTCGCACCGACGACCGCGACCACCTCGCCCGGCGAGATCGCGAGATCGATGCCCGACAGCACCGGAGCATCCGGCCGATACGCGAAAAAGAGTCTGGATGCGCGGACGACCGGGGTGCCTGGCCCGTTCGACCGGCTCATGGAACCGCTCGATGAGCTCAGGGAGCCTTCGGGCGTCGCGTCGATCACACCGACGAGCCGCCCGAGCGACGTGAATGCGGCCTGCAGGTCGTCCATGACGAACATGAGCGCGGCGATCGGGCCTACCGTTCGCAAGAACAGGAGCGCGGCAGCCGTCACGTCGCCAGGCGACGAGGCACCCGTCGCCGCGAGCCACACGCCGACCGCGAGCAGGGCGGCAAGCCCGAGGCCCTCCGTCAGGTAGAGGTTTCCCGAGAGCCGGTTCTGCACGATGCGTGTGCGCATCGCCCACCGCACCGTGCGCCAGGCTGCGGCACGGATGCGCCCGAGCTGACGGCCCTCGAGTCGATGCGCCGAGACGGTCGGCAGCTGCGAGAGCGTTCCGAGGATGTGCTGCCCGCGGTTCGATCGCGCCGCCCGGTCGGCCGCGTACACCCCTGGTGCCGTGCGCACGTACCAGACGACGGTCGCACCGTAGAAGGGAACCGTGATCGCGAACCCGATGAGCAGGCGCGGGTCGATCGCGCCGAGCCCGGCGAGGGCGAGCACGATCGTGAACACCGAAACGCACACCCGCGGCAGCACGCCTGGCAAGGTTCCCGAGATCTGCGCGATGTCGTCGGACGCGCGCGTGACGATATCGCCCGTGCCGGCCCGCTCGACGGATGCGCGTGGCAACCGGAGCGCGCTCGTCACGTAGTCCTCGCGGAGTTCGGCGATGAGCGTCTCGGCGAGGCGCGCGAGCGACGACGCGCCCGACCAACGCAGCACTCCCGCGGCACCGGCCGCGACGAGCAGCAGGGCGACCTGCCACCAGAACTGCGGCGGCACGCCCGTGCCGTCGGCGGCGATGACGGTGTCGACGATCGCGCCCGTGACGAACGGCACGACGAGCGCTGTCGCGGCCTCGGCAAGGAAGCGCAGCAGGATTCCCGCGAGGCGCAGGCGGCGACCCCGCAGCATGTCCCACAGGCGCACCGCGACGACCCGGGGCGGCGCGATCGGCAGCTGGCGGCGGAGCTGCTCGTCGGCGGCGCGGTCGTCGGCGGCGCGGTCGTCGGCGGCGCGGTCGTCGGCGTCACGGCGGTGTGCGTCGCGCTGGTGTGCGCTGCGTGCGTTCGCGCTGCGTGCGTCGGCCCCGCGCGCATCCGCATCGACCGGCGCAGGTCGTGCCCCGGTCGCATCGTGCTCAGACATGCGAACGCTCGCTCCCGGTCGCGACGATGACGCGCCCCGCGACCGCGCGGAACGCCGGCGATGATGTCACGACGACGGTCGTACGCCCGGCCCGCCGGTCGGCGAGCCGGGCCGCGATGCGCTGCTCAGTGACGGCATCGACCGAGGTCGTCGGCTCGACGAGCACGAGCACGTCGGGCGACGCCGCAACAGCGCGGGCGAGCGCGATGCGCTGCCGCTGCCCGCCAGAGAGTTCCCAGCCGTCGTCGCCGACCTCGGTGTCGTAGCGGTCTGGCAGCTCGCCCGGCTCGAGGCTGGCGACGCGAAGCGCCTCGCGGGCCGCCTCCTCGCGGCGGGGCTCGTCGCCCGTCGCGCGCGCGTTGTCGAGCACGGTGCCGGAGAGAATCCCGGGCGCGTGCGGCGCGACGAGCAGCCGCTCGCGCAACGCCCGAGGCAGGATCGCCCCGATCGCCGTGCCGAACACGCGAACCGTCTCGTCGAACGCGGGGGCCGGCCCGTGCGCGTCGGCGTGATTGCCTGGTGAGACGAGCGGGTGCGACGACGGATGCAGCGCGTCGAGCCCAGTCGAGGGCCCTGTCGAATGCCCAGTCGAATGTGCAGGCGGATGCGCAGGCGGATGCCCAGTCGAGAAGCCCGCCGAGAGCCCCGCCGACGCCGCAGCGACGCGCTGCGAGAGCACGTCTGCCAAGCGCCCGTGCGCGACCTGCGGCACGTCGAACACGACGAACTCGCCGGCCTCGACGCGGGCGTCGAGGCGCATGCCGTCGGAGAGAACGAGCCCGTCGATCTCGAGCGCGGCGGCGCGGGGTGCTGCGGCGCCCGCCCGCGCCGCGGCGCCGACCTGCGACACCGCCGGTCCTGTACCGGCCTGCGAGGCAGTGCCGACTTCTGCACCAGGTCCGGCCTGCGCACCAGACCGGCCCGACTCGTCGATGTCGCGATCGCCGATGCTCGCGGGGTTCGGGTCGGTGCGAAGCAGGTCGAGCACGCGGCGCGTGCTCGCCTGCGCGACCGTCCAGTACGAGGCGAGCGAGTTCACGAGCAGGTTGAGCGGCTGCACCATCGTCACGGCGACGCCGGCGACGGTCGCGAGCCCGCCAGCGCCGATGCTGCCGTTGAATGCGAGCACGGCCGCCCCGATGACGACTGCCACCGCGAACAATTGCGCGACACCCATGCCGACGCCGTCGAACCAGGCCTTCGTGCTTCGCGCATCGATCGTCGAACGCAGAGCTGCGCGGCTGGCGACGCGGTAGCGTGCGGCCGCAACATCGTGGGCGTGCAGACCGCGCAGAATGCGGTACCCCGCGACGAGATCGGCCGCGGATGCCGCAGCGCCGGCCAGCTTCGCCCGCTCGGTCTGCGTGCGCGTGCGCAGCGGACGCGTGAGCGCCTGCATGAGCAGAATCGCGAGCGGGAGACCGACGATCGCCCCGAGACCGAGCCAGCCGTTCACGCCGAACAGCGCCGCGACCGCCACGACGAGCCCGATGGCCTGACCCGGCGGGTAGATCGTGACGTAGAGCGCCAGACAGGCCCGGTGCGCATCCCCCGTCGCGACCGCGAGCAGTCCGCCGCTCTGACGGGCCGGGCCCGCCATGCCGCGCTCGTCGACGACGCGCTCGAGCACGCGCTGCGCGACCTCGAACTGCGAGCGCTGCACCGCGAGCCACCCCAGCCTGCCGCCGAATCGGTACCCGACGTTGATGACGAGGTAGAGGCCCAGCACGGCCGCACACCACCATGCGACGGTCGGCACGAGCTCGGCGAACGGCGTCCCCGTCGTCAGCGGATGCACGACCGTATCG
>JBQDJW010000416.1:0-3645 GCA_052086425.1 Pseudoclavibacter sp.
CCGGGCTGGCGTCGGTCGATCGAATCCTGTGGCGTCCTCGACTCGGCGAACCGCGGCGTGGTGGCTCTTGCTGCTCACGGCGGCGCTTGGGCCGATCGCGACCGGACGCATCGACGCGATCACCCTGCCGATCGCCGTCGCCGGCATTCTGGTGCTCAGGGAACGGCCCGCGCTGGCCGGAGCGGTTCTCGCAGTTGGCGCATGGGTCAAGGTGTGGCCCGCAGCAGTGTTTCTCGCCACATTCGTCGGCCGGGGGCAGCGGCTGAAGCTGATCGGCGGGGGCGCGATCGCCACTGGCATCGTCGTGGCCATCTCGTCGGCGTTCGGTGGTTGGCCGTCGATCCTCTCGTTCGTGACCGAACAAGCGGGTCGCGGGCTGCAGGTCGAGTCGCCCGCCGCGACCGTGCCGATGCTGTTCGTGGCCGCCGGTGACGCCAGGTACGCGTCGGGTTACGACATGGAGATCCTGACGTTCCAGGTGACCGGGCCAGGCGTCGACGAGATCTCGGCGGCCATGACGGTTGTGATGGTCGTCCTGGTCGCGATCGTCGTGCTCGTCGGCGCGCTCGCCCGGTACGCCGGGGCATCGTTCGGAAGGCTCGTTCCGCCGCTCGCGCTTGCGCTCGTCCTGGCGCTCATCGTGACGAACAAGGTCGGTTCGCCGCAATTCGTCGTGTGGGTCATCGCCTCTGTTGTCGCGTGGCTCGTCTGGGATTCACGGCGTGCACGCCCGGCAGCTGTGATCACTGCCGGCATTGCACTCCTGACGCAAGCGATCTACCCCTGGGGATACGACCACATCATGACCCCGGATGCGCTCGGCGTCGGCATGCTCGCCGTTCGTAACTCGCTCTACGTCGCCCTGTTCGTGCTCACCATGTGGCAGCTTTTGAGGCTGTGGTGGCGGGCGGCCGGCACTCAGAACGGTGGCGGATCCTCTGCAGGATCGGGTTCCTCGGCTGCTCCGGTTGCACCGATTCCCCCGGCCGAATCGGTCGATTCGGGTGCACGTGGTGACTCGGGTGCCCCTGGTGCCCCGGTCATTTCAGATGCCCCGGGCATTCCAGGTGGCTCGGATGCCCCTGGTGCCCCGGTCATTTCAGGTGCCCCGGGCATTTCAGGTGACTCGGGTGCCCCAAGTGACCCGGGCATTCCAGGTGACCCGGATGCCCTAGATGGTAAGGGCTCGTCGGGCGGTTCTTGACCTGCAGCCGTGCGGCCAAGCGGCGGTGCTGATACCGGTGCTGATAGCGGCACTGATGTCTGCGCCGACGGCTGGGGTGATGGCTGCGCCGGCGGCTGTGCCACCGACGTGGCCGATGGCAGCGCCGATGAGTGGACTGACGGCGCGGAACGGGCCCGAGCAGCGACCGGTGGATGGGCCGCGACGCTCGTGCCCGATTTTGGGCCACCATTGGGCTCCACATGCTGAGCCATGAGCTTCGAAAGATCGCTGGGCGAGAAGACTGGGCCGATCGGCGGCGCGTGTTGCTCGTAGGTGCGGCCAGACGGGGCCGTCCAGATCAGGTGGCCGGCATGGTGCGGGTCGTGCTGGACGTCCCAGGCGGTCGTGTGTTTGAGCGTGTGGTGATGCTCGCAGAGGCACTCGAGATTCGCCGTGGCGGTCGGGCCGCCCTCCGCCCACGCCAATGCATGGTCGACGTCGCAGCGGCGGGCGGTGCGCCGGCAGCCGGGGAAGCGGCAGGTGATGTCGCGCGCCCCGACGAGCGCGCGTTGTGCCGCCGTCGGGCGATAGGTGTCGACGTCGCGGGCCACACCCGTGACGGGGTCGGTCAGGATCCTGAGCCATGACGCAGCGGACGCGGCATACCGGGCTGCGTCGTCGAGCGGGATGGGCGTCGCGCCGTCGAGCGTGGCCGGCTCGGGATCTGCACCGAGCAGAGTGAGTGCGGGAACCGTGATCGCGACCGTCGCATCGATGCCGCGCGCGGATTCGTGCAGGCTGCTTGGTTCGCTCGTCAGCAGGAGATCGGTGAACAGGTCGGCGCGGAGCTGGTCGAACGTTCGGTCGTCCTTCGCGGCGCGGGCGCCGGTTGAGGCGGCCGCGTTGCTTGCGTGACCTGCGGTGCTGGCTTGGCCTGTGTTGCTCGTTTGACCGTGGCCACTCGTTTGACCGTGGCTGCTCGCTTGACCGTGGCTGCTCGACTCGGCCGCGCTGGTCGCCGAGTCTGGGTTGGCCGCAGAGCCCGAGTTGATCACCACGGGAGAATCGGCGCCCGAGCCGGCGCGCGAACCTGCGGAGCTCCGAGCGATACCCTGGTGCTTCTCGGCGTCGCGATTCGCCGCTGCCAAGGCTGACGCTTGCTGCGTGAGGCGGTCGAAAATACCTGCACCGAGGTCGGCGCTCAGGATGGCGCCGACCTCGCACATGCCGTCAGCGGCGTCACGGATCCAGACGCGTCGAGATGTCCTCGCCGCACGCATCCGCTCTTCAGCCGTTGTCCCGAGGAGGCGAGCCGCGAGACGGTGACACCGGTTTCGCAGCGCCGACGCTGTTCTGCCTGGCGCGAGTTCGAGCGCGGTCTCCTCGTACTCGCGCAGTCGCGCTTCGGCCTCGCTCGCGGCGGCGCGGAGCCGCTCGTATCGGTCGGCCGTCATCGACGCGTCTCGCCAGGCATTCGCAAAGGCCGCCTCGGCGTCGCGCTTCGCTTCGACGAGCGGCGCGGCCTCATCGGTCATTGCCCGCGCGTGACGGCGACCGAGTCGTCCCTCGGCCATCCGCGTGACCGCGACAGGCAGGTTCCGGATGACCGACGCCGCCTCCGCAAGATCAGCCTCGACCTGACGACGGCCGGCCCGGCGAACTGCGCAGATCTCGGCGACGACGTCGTTGTAGACCGCATCGGGGATCTTGTGACCTCGCCGCTCCGCGTCGTCGAGCCCGGCCAAGTACTCGGCCTCGGCCGCGAGCCGAAGATTCTGCATTGCGCACAGCTGGCGTGCATGCAGGGCGGCCTCCTGGGCCTCGAGGAGCGACAGAGACTCGACGGCGGCGCGCCGGCCGGCGCTTCCGGAATCGGCGCCGGCGAGCAGGCGCACGCTTCGAGTGCCGCCGGTGTCACCGTGCGCTCCGCCACGGGATGTGCCGCGCGCTTCGCCACCTGGGCCGCCACGCCGAGCTGCCGCGCCGACCGCGTTGCGGTGCGCGTCGGGTTCCTCGGAAAGAGGTTCGGCGTTCGAAGGCATGATGCAAATGTAGCACAGGTGTAGAAGACATGTACGATATATTTGGTTACTGAGATGGCGACACGAAAGGCGGGCCAATCAGTGCATGCGACGCGCACACGACTGCGTTCCGACCGCACGACGATGGCGCTGCGACCAAGCGGCGCCCGTCCTGCGTCCGCGCCGCAAACCACGCAGCAGCCGGTTACGTCAGTGCGACGACCGAACCTACGTGCGCGCGAACAACGCCCGGAGCGCGTCACCGACGTGGTGGAGCTCGAGCAGGAAGCCGTCGTGGCCGTACGGGGAATGGATTTCGACGGCGCGGTCACCGGAGAAGCTGTTCGCGACCCCCGCGGCGATGCGATGTTGTCCGGCGAGGGGGAAGAGCTGATCGCTGTCGATCCCGACCACGAGGGTCGGCGCCTCGATCGCGGCGAGCGCGCGCTCGACGCCGCC
>JBQDJW010000417.1:0-1261 GCA_052086425.1 Pseudoclavibacter sp.
CGAAGGTGTCAGACTACGCCGAGTTCCCGGGCAAGGGTCGCGCGACGGGCGGCGTGCGGGCGCACCGCTTCACCCGCGGCGAAGACCGGCTCAGGCTCGCCTGGGTCGGCGCCGAGCCGCGCGCGACCGCCGGCGACGGCGCCGTTCGCGAACTGCCGGAGGGCGGCGCGAAGCGCGACGGGTCGGGTACGGCCCTCGAATCGAACCTGGATGCGCTCGGCGGGTCGATCGGCGACGAGACAGTCCTGGGTGCCCAGGCGGACGCGGATGGCGCGGCCGACGTCGAGGTGGCGGCGGGAGACGACTAGCGAGTGCCGATGCCCGAGGAGGCCGCCGAGCCACCGTCGTGGGCGCGCCGTTTCGGTGCGCCCCCTGGCATCGCCTTCGGCGATTTCTCGGGGGCAGGCTTCTCGCGGTCGCGCCGTTCTACGAGACGCGCGCCTCGACGGCCTCTGCGCCCGGCGATCCAGCGTCTGCCGCCTCGTCGCTCCAGGCGGGCAGGCGCACGATGAACGAGGCGCCCGTCCCGGATACCCCCGGCGTCCGCGCATCCGCACCCGCTGCGGTGACGTCGCCGTGCCGGTAGCGGATCGAGCCGCCGTGCGCGTCGACGAGTGCCGCAACGATGGCGAGCCCCAGGCCGGTCGAGCCGTGGCGCCGCGACCTGGAGCGGTCGTTGCGCGCGAACCGCTCGAACAGCGTCGGGACGAAGTCCGGGTCGACGCCCGGCCCCGAGTCGGCGACGACGAGCTCGACGAACCCGTCGCGCGGCGGATCGACGCGCAGCGTCACGCGCGTGTTCTCGGGTGTATGCGTCGTCGCATTGCGCAGCAGGTTGGTGACGATCTGGGTGATCGCGGAGTGGTCGCCGTCGACGAAGACCGACTCGTCCGGAAGCGTGGTTCGCCACACCCAGTTGGGTGACACCGTTCGGGCGTCGTTCACCGCGACTTGGCCGAGGTTGCACAGGTCGACGGGCTCGGAGCGCAGGCCGCCCTGGCCCTCATCGAGGCGCGACAAGAGCAGCAGGTCGCCGACGAGCATCGTCATGCGCGCGGCTTCCGCCTCGATGCGCGCGAGCGACGACTCGGTCAGGGGCGGCAGCACGTCGCTCTCCTGGCGAGTCAGCTCGGCGTACCCCTGAATCGAGGCGAGCGGGGTGCGCAGCTCGTGACTCGCGTCGGTGACGAACTGGCGCATCCGCCGATCGGTCGCCGTGCGCGTTGCGAGGGCCGCATCCACGTGCTCGAGCCTGCGGTTC
>JBQDJW010000417.1:1271-3633 GCA_052086425.1 Pseudoclavibacter sp.
GGTTCATGGCGCCGGCGACGCGGCCGGCCTCGGTGCGGTCGTCGATGTCGCGGTCGTCGAGGCGTGGGATTCCCGAGACTTCGCCGCTGTCGAGCGGCAGTGACGAGACGGTGTCAGCAGCAGCAGCGACCCGCTCGAGCGGCTGCGTCTCGCGGCGCACGATCGCGATGGTGGCGAGCCCCATGACGACGAGCGTCAGCAACCCGACTCCGAAGGTGATGATGGTCGACCATGTCGCGGCGTTCTGCTGCTCCTCGAGCGAAACCGCCGCGACGAGCCGCTCGCCCTCGACGGTGTGTTGCACCTGCATGAGGTAGGTCCCGAGCCCTGGCAGGTCGATCTTCACGCGGAGGCCGTCAGTCAGCGGCTCCTCCTCGAATGCGGCGATCGCTTCGGCCGAGAGCGTCGCCGGCGCCGCGTCATCGGAGAAGATCGCCGAGTCGACGACGTGCCCGTCACGCACCAGCGCGATGATCGAGCCGGCCGACTGCGACGTGAATTCGACGAACGGCTTCGGGGGCGCGTCCTGGCGGCCGGGTGCGTTGTACTTGTCGACCATCCGGTCGAGGCTCGCGATCGAATTGTCGAGCTTGTCGTCGACCATGCGCGAGACCGCCGTCGTCGTGATCCACGTGGTCGCGACGCCGAGCAGGAGCAGGCCCATCGTCGCGAGTGCGACGAGCGCGAGCGTCAAGCGCGCCCGCAGCGACTTGGGCGCGAACGCGCTCATGACGCCGCCCGGAGCGCATAACCGACTCCCCTGATCGTGTGCAGCATCGACGGCTTGCTGAAGTCGATCTTCTTCCGCAGGTACGACACGTAGAGGTCGACGATGCTCGTGCGCCCGGCGAAGTCGTAGTTCCACACGTTGTCGAGGATCTGCGCGCGTGAGAGCACGTGCTCCGCGTTGCGCATGAAGTAGCGCAGCAGCTCGAACTCGGTCGTCGTGAGCGCGATCTCGCGGGCGCCGCGCTGCACCTGGTAGGTCGCCTCGTCGAGCGTGAGGTCGCCGACCGTCAGCACCTCGCCATCGGCGGGAGCCTCGTCGACGACGCGGCGGAGCAGGCCGCGCAATCGGATCACGAGCTCCTCGAGGCTGAACGGCTTGGTCATATAGTCGTCGCCACCGGCGGCGAGTCCGAGGATGCGATCGTCGACCGAGTCCTTCGCCGTCAGGAACAGCGTCGGCGTTTGTCGCCCGAGCGCGCGCATGCGCTGCAGCACCTCGATGCCGTCGATGTCTGGCAGCATGATGTCGAGCACGACCGCATCGGGTCGGTCGATGCGGAACGCCTTCATCGCCTCGGTGCCGTCCGACGCCGTCGACACGTGCCACCCCTCGTAGGAGAGCGCGACGCTCACGAGCTGCGACAGGGACTGCTCGTCGTCGACGAGGAGCACGCGGATCGGAGATCCGTCCGCACGGGTCATGCGGGGCAGCTTGGCGAGGACGGCTCGTCGACGGGGAGTTCCCTCGACGAGGTCGGAGGCGCGGGGGAAGGTCACCAATCCACGGTACGTGAAAGGCGCGCGCGTGCCGAGCGACGGCCGGTCTTCATGACGCATGCATAGGATGCGCGGCGCGGTTACATGTCGATGAGCTCCGGCGTGATGTCGGCCGAGCCATCGATGATGAACTCCTTGCGCGGAGCGACATCGTTGCCCATGAGCAGGTCGAACACGCGCTCGGCGTCGGCGGCATCGGTGACAGACACGCGCCGCAGCAGGCGAGCTGCCGGGTCCATCGTCGTCGCCCAGAGCTGATCTTCGTCCATCTCGCCGAGACCCTTGTAGCGCTGGATCGGCTCCTTGTACGACAGCTTCTGTCGCTCGAGGCGCTTCAGGAGCCCGTTCAGCTCCGACTCGGAGTACGTGTAGACCATCTCGTTCTTCTTCGAGCCGCGGTGGATGATCTCGACGCGGTGCAGCGGAGGCACGGCGGCGTAGACGCGCCCGGCCTCGAGCAACGGCCGCATGTAGCGGAAAAAGAGCGTCAGCAGCAGCGTGCGGATGTGCGCGCCGTCGACGTCGGCGTCGCTCATCAAGATGACCTTGCCGTAGCGGGCCTGGCCGAGGTCGAACGAACGGCCGGAACCGGCGCCGACGACCTGGATGATGCTCGCGCACTCGGCGTTGCCCAGCATGTCGCTGATCGACGCCTTCTGGACGTTGAGGATCTTGCCGCGAATGGGCAGGAGGGCTTGGAATTCCGAGTTGCGGGCCGGCTTTGCGGTTCCGAGCGCCGAGTCGCCTTCGACGATGAACAGCTCGGAGTGCTCGACCCCGTTGGAGCGGCAATCGACGAGCTTCGTCGGCAGCGACGAGCTCTCGAGCGCCGTCTTGCGGCGCTGCGTCTCCTTGT
>JBQDJW010000418.1:0-3632 GCA_052086425.1 Pseudoclavibacter sp.
GGACGCAACGTCGTGGAGCGGCGCTTCAGTGATGTGAAGCAGTGGCGTGGGCTCGCGACGCGCTACGACAAGCTCGCGATCGTGTTCCGCGCCGCCGTGGTGCTCAATGCGGTGATCGCCTGGCCCCAGCGATGCTTACAAGACACGTCCTAGAGCGCGCGATCGACAACTGAGCTTCACATTGGAACGACGACCCCCAACGGTTCGTGTGGACGAAGACCGTCTAGGACAACATGATCAAGATCACACGAGCACGAGCCACCCCCAGCGATGCATCACACCACTTGAATGCTTCATGCGCGTGAACTACTATGGAGACAACTACTCGGGAGGATGACGGAAATGGATACACCTGAAGCATGCTTGGACCGCATCCGCGATGCATGGAACAACGCAGATGCCGAGGCGTACGGTGCCGAGTTCGAAGAGGATGCGACTTACGTGGCCTGGTCCGGCGAGCTGCAGCACGGCCGCCAGCGAATCGTCGAGGGCCACGCGGAGATCTTCGCGAAGTGGCTCGATGGAAAGAAGATGCGGGTGACGCCGATCCGGAAGGTGCAGCTTTCGGAGACCTCGGCAGTGTTCACCACCGTCGGCGGCTTAGGCGCCGAGGATACGCCTCACGACAAGTTTCAGACGTTCACGTTCGTACGTCGTGGACAGCGGTGGTTCTGTACCGCCTACCAGAACACCAAGATGGATGAGTCGGCAAAGGTAATGTTCAACGCTCCGCACCTATGACCGACGACGCAAATCTCGCTGCGCTGTTCGTGCAAGTCTCGGACCGGGTGCGCAGCGTACGCCGCGGTGATCTGGCGGTCCTCGACGCAGCGTCGGTGACCGCAACCCAGGCGATCCTGCTTGATCGAGTGGCGCGCGGCGCGGCATCGACTCCCTCGACGATCGCTTTCTCGCTCGGGCTGTCACAACCTTCTGCGACGCAGATGATCGATCGTCTGGAAACTGCGGGCTACCTACGCCGTACTCAGAGTCCCGTCGACCGGCGGAGCAAGACGATCACTGTCACTGCGAAGACCAGAGCCCTGTTGGAGCGGCTCGCGCGCGCGCGCTGCAACGATGCCGAGGCTGAGATGGCCGCACTCTCGCCGGCGACCCGCCAGGCGTTGGCTCATGCGCTCAGCGCGGCACTCGATGAGCTCGCCTTGCGGTGAGAACCGAGAACCAGCCTTCGAACATGTTCAGTCACGACGCGAACTGAATCGCTCTGAGTTTCGTCCCTATCGGGTTCCCTATCCAGCGAGCGTTCGCTGGGCTGATTCGGTCGCGGCGCTCATGCCGAGCAGGCCGAGGCGGCATGCCTCACCGTGGACATCAGGTTCGGTCGACCGCCGCTCGCGCGCGCTTCATCGAGCATCCGGAGGGCGCGCTCGCGCATCTCGGGAGAGCATCTCTGGTTCGGTTCCATCCGTGCATGAAGAACGGAACGAAACCCAGGGCGATTCACCCCGACAAGCTCGCGATCGTGTTCCGCGCCGCGGTGGTGCTCAACGCGGTCATCGCCTGGTCCCAGCAATGTTTGTGAGACACGCCCTTGTCGCGAATCCCGAGCGGCGCCGAATGGCCCGTTGCGAGGATGAGCCCACCCGCGGCCGCCCTCGCCACCAAAGAGTGCGCGGTTGCGGTCATCCTGGTGCGCCCGCTTTCGCCATGGTTTCGCACCGAGCGGGGTGTGCGAGCGCCCGCAACGACGAAGGACGGCCCCCGCGGGTAGCGGGGGCCGTCCTGTCGATCGCGGTCATGCTCCGGCGCTGAGTGCCGGTGACCGGGCGTTGTCCTATGCGCGGCGACGCATCAGCAGCACGCCTCCACCGAGCAGCAGTACGGCGCCGGCCACCGACGCGGTCAACAGCATGCCGCTGATACCGCCGTCGGTCGTCGCGAGGCCGTCACCGGCTTCGCCGCCCGGCGTGCTCGCGACGGGGGAGTCCGTCGCATCCGACGACTCGGTCGGGGTCGTCGTCGCAGTCGGCTCCGACGTCTCGGTCGGGTCGGTCGTCTCCGTCGGTACCGTCGTCTCGGTGGGCGTCGGCGTCGGGGCCTCGGCGACTTCGACGACGAACTCGGCGCGGTCGAACGACGACGTCAGGTCCGAGCGAACGACGGTGTACACGCCGTCGCCCACGTCGGTCACCTCGAGCGACTCATCGGTGCCGGGCGGGGCCGTGACCGAGGTGACTTCGTACGCGTGGGCCGGCTCGACGACGAGGCCGATGGTCTCCTCGAGGAAGTTGAGCTGCGTTGCGCCGCCCTCCTCGGTGACCGCGAGGTAGCTGCCGCTCGTTTCGCTCTCGAACGACGCGACCGGCGCGTCTCCGTCCATGAACGAGACCGACGCGAGGTCGTACGTGGGCTCCTCGGCGCCGGCGGCGAACACCTGGGCGGTCGACGAGATCATCGAAACGCCGACCTGGATGTCGTGCTCGCCCGCAGCGGCAACCGTCACCGACGTGACCGCGCGGTCGCCCTGCGTGGTGTTGAACGTCGAACGCTCGCCGGTCGTCGAGTTGATCCAGGTCGCACCGGTGACCCGAGGCACTTCGACGATCTCCATGCGCTGGTTGCCCTCGACGTTGAACGCCGTCGAGCGATTGTTCGCGAGACTGAAGTAGAGCTGGTAGTCGCCGGGCTCGAGGTCCGTGAAGCTGAACGTGCCGTCGGCGCCGGCGCCGGTCCCGAACCACTGGCCGCTCGCATCCTGCGCGTAGAGCAGGCCCGGGTTCAGCGTCTCACCCTCGTCGTACTGGCCGTTGGGCTGCTGGTCGTTGAAGTAGGTCACGCCGAGCGTGCCGGGTGCGCCGACCGCTGAAGCGGGCATGGCGGGCGCCGCGAGCAGCAGCCCGCCCGCAGTGAGCGCCGTTGCAACGGTCGCAACCGCGAGTTTCGAGAACACGTTCCGCATGTCATCTCTTTCGTTGTCAGAGGGGGCTGGAAGACTCCGTCGGCACGCTAGGCCGAGCGCGTGAACGTCAGGTAGCACCTGGCGAGCCGCCGGCGTCCGCACGTCGAGAGCGTCATCGGGCCGCCGCCGAGCTACCCAGAAACGTGACGCTCGCGAAAACGCCGAAGGGCAGCATCCGGTGATCGGATGCTGCCCTTCGGCGCGAGGGTGCGGAACCCCTAGTGGTGGTGGCGAGCCTGCTCGAGCTCGGCCTTCGTGACCGGTTCGATGCGGTCCTCGAAGAACCAGCGGCTCACGGCGCCGCGGAACTGCTGGATGGCGCTGATCTTGCCGTTCTCATCGGGACGCACGACGAGCGGTCCGTAGTCGTTGTACGACGTGACCTTCCACAGCTCGGCCTCGTCGAGTGGCACGTGAACCTCGACGAACTCGCCGTGGGGGAGCCGCACGACGCGACCGGACTCGATGCCGTGCAGCGCGATCGTTCGATCCTTCTTCTGCAGGCCGAGGCAGATGCGCTTCGCGATGAAGAACGCGAGGATCGGCCCGAGGATCAACGAGAACTGCAGCACGTGGATGACATGCTCCATCGCGACGTGGAAGTGAGACGCAATGAGGTCGGACGAAGCCGCCGCCCACATGACCGCGTAGAACACCACCCCGGCGACGCCGATGCCCGTGCGCGTCGGCGCGTTGCGGGGTCGGTCCAGGA
>JBQDJW010000419.1:0-3627 GCA_052086425.1 Pseudoclavibacter sp.
GCATCCGAGAGCCGGGGGGCAGTTGCGCAAGATCGCGGCTGCCCCGGAAGCCCACGTCGGAGCCCTGACGTTCACGCGCGTGCTGCTCGAGTCGATGGCGGCCGTGCTCGTCACCCTCATCCTCACCGAGGTGTTCGCCGAGCCGTGGCAGGCGTTCCTCGTCGCCGTGCTCATCATGATGATCGCGTCGTTCGTGCTCACGGGCGCGAGCCCGCGGTCGGTCGGCCGCACGAGACCCGCGGCGATGCTTCGCTCGAGCGCGTGGCTCGCGCGCGTTGTGCGGGTCGTCATGGGGCCGCTCGCGCAGCTGCTCGTCAACGTCGGCGACCGCGTCACGCCCGGCAGGTCGAGCCGCGCCGGCTCGCTGCGCAGCGAGGAGCACCTGCTGAGCATGGTCGACGAGGCGGCGGAGCTCGAGGTGCTGGATGACGAAGATCGCGACCGCATCCACTCGGCATTCGCGTTCGGCGACCGCATCGTGCGCGAGGTCATGGTCGCGCGCACCGACATGATCACGGCGGATGCGAAGCTGACGACTGGCGAAGCGGTCGCGATGTTCCTCGACGAGGGGATCTCGCGCGCGCCCGTCACGGGCCGCGACGGCGACGACGTACGCGGCGTGCTGTACTTCAAGGACCTCGTCGCCTGGTATCTCGACGAGGACAAGCCGGTCGCGACCGTCGAGGGTCTCGCCCGCCCGGCCGACTTCGTGCCCGAGACCATGCCGGCAGACGATCTGCTCGCCCGAATGCAGCGCACGTCGACGCACTTCGCGATGATCGTTGACGAGTACGGCGGCATTGCCGGGCTCGTCACCCTCGAAGACCTTATCGAGGAGCTCGTCGGCGACATCAACGACGAATACGACCAGGACGACGAAGCGGCGGAGCCGCTCGGGCACGACGCCTACCGGGTTCCGTCGCAGTTCACGACCGACGAGCTCGGCGCACTCTTCGACCTCGAGATCGACGACGAAGACGTCGACACCGTCGGAGGGCTCATCGGCAAGGAGCTCGGCAAGATCCCGAAACGCGGCGATGTCGCGATCGTCGCGGGCCTGCGGCTCGAGGCCGAGCGCATCGGCAGGCGGGCGCGCGTGACCACCGTGATCGTGCGACGCGCCACGGCGGAGGACGGCAACTCTGAGCGCGACGGGCAAGCTGGTCGGCACGAGACCGATGACTGAAACGGGGCGATCCATGAGCGACGAGGCGGCCGCATCCGCGCCTGGCGAAGGCGACGATGGGGCGGATGCTCCCGACTACCGGGCGGGGTTCGTCACGTTCGTCGGGCGCCCGAACGTCGGCAAGTCGACGCTCACGAATGCGCTGGTCGGCGAGAAGATCGTCATCACGTCGCCCAAGCCGCAGACGACGAGACGGGCCGTGCGGGGGATCGTGCATCGTCCGAACGGACAACTCATCATCATCGACACGCCCGGGATGCACCGACCGCGAACCCTGCTCGGGCAGCGGCTCAACGACGTCGTTCAGCAGACGCTCGCCGACGTGGACGTCGTCGCGTTCTGCGTTCCGGCCGACGAGGCGATCGGCCCTGGCGACCGATTCATCGCCGACCAGCTCGACGACGCGCCGCGCGCGAAGCACGTGGCGCTCGTCACGAAGGCCGAGACGATCTCGAAGGAAAAGGTGGGCGATCAGCTCCTCGCCGTCTCGCAGCTGCGCGAATGGGATCTCATCGTCCCGGTCAGCGCGGTCGGCGATATCCAGCTCGATACGGTCGTTCGCGAGCTCATCGCCCTGATGCCGGTCTCGCCCCAGCTCTACCCGGACGAGACGGTCACGGAGGAGACGTTCGAGGCCAGGGCGGCCGAGCTCATTCGCGAGGCCGCGCTGCGCGACGCCCGCGACGAACTGCCGCACTCGATCGCCGTCACCGTCGATGAAGTCGTCCTGCTGGAGGATGGAGCCTCGCGGGAGGTCTATGCGAGCATCATCGTCGAGCGAGACAGCCAAAAGGGCATCGTGATCGGCCGGGCTGCCGAGCGACTCAAGGGAATCCGTCAGCGCGCGCAGCGCGAGCTGACCGCGATCGCGCACGTCCCCGTGTCACTCTCGCTCCACGTCAAAGTGGCGAAGGAATGGCAGCGTGACCCAAAGCACCTCGGGCGTCTCGGTTTCTGACGACGCCGCAACACGTGCATCCGGCGCGCCGGGAGATGCCGCGGCGAGCGCGGCGATGTCTCGTGTGCGCCGCCGCCTGCTGCTGCTGACGGGCACCCAGGACCGCGACCCGTCGAGCGTCACCGAGACTGGGTTCGTCGGCTGGTGGAAGCGCAACGCGCGCGAGATGCGTTGGGTGCACTGGACGATCGACGTCGTCTTCGCCGTGATTCTCGAGATCGTCATCGGTTGGCCGTTTGTCATGCTCGCCTCGAGCCGCGTGTACTTCGAACCGCTGCTCGTCCTGCCGTGGGTGCTGTACTTCGCCGCGATCGTGCTGCGACGGCCGATGCCCGCGGTCGCGGTCCTGCTCTGCGTCGTCGCGGTCGCCTACAAGGTGGTCGTCGGCGCCGAGCCGCACGGGCAGGATCTCGCGATCGGCATCGTGATCTACTCCGCGGCCGCGTACGGCACGCGGTCGTTGCGCTGGGTCGCCGTCGCGTTGTGCGGGCTCATGCCCGCGCTGCTCATCGTCGTCATGTCGATCAAGCCCATGCGCAGCGTCTTCCTCTCGATCTACGAGACGGTCATCGACGGCGGCGTGTTGCTCGCGACCGTGATCGGGGTCGTGATCTGGGCGATCCTCACCTTCCTGCTGTTCATGTGCTGGCTCGCCGGCACCGCGAGGCGGTCGCAGGCGCGCGCGGAGGACGCGGCGCACCGGCGCGAGGTCGCCGAACTCGAGAGCCTCCGAAACCGCGAGCAACTGTTCGTCGAGCAGGAGCGCAACC
This sequence comes from Pseudoclavibacter sp., assembly GCA_052086425.1. GTDB lineage: Bacteria > Actinomycetota > Actinomycetes > Actinomycetales > Microbacteriaceae > Pseudoclavibacter. The sequence continues at coordinate 2,915 of JBQDJW010000419.1, forward strand.
GCATCGCCCGCGACATGCACGACGTCGTCGCCCACTCGCTCGCCGTCGTGGTCGCTCAGGCCGATGGCGGGCGCTACGCCATGCGCGCCAATCCCAAGGCCGGCGAGGAATCGTTGACGACGATCGCCGAGACCGCCAGGGAGGCCCTGTACGAGGTGCGGGGGCTCCTCGCGCAGCTTCGGCACAGCCAGCCGGAGGGCCCGCAGCGCGGATTCGCCGACCTGCCCGCCGTGCTCGAGCGCATGCGCGTCGCCGGCCTGCTCATCGAGATCGAGGTGCAGGGGACCCCGAGGCCGCTCGGACGGACCGCCGACAATGCGATGTTCCGGCTCGTCCAGGAGGCGTGCACGAACGCCCTGCGCCACGGCGACCCTCGGGTGCCGACCGTCATCAGCGTCGCGTGGAGCGACGACCTCCACGTGCGCGTGACGAACGCGATCAACCCGGTGCCTCCGCCGCCTCGTGCCGACTCCGGCCACGGTCTGATCGGCATGCGCGAGCGCATCGTGACGGCGGGCGGGCGCCTGGCGGCTGAGCGGCACGGCGCGTACTTCGTCGTGAACGGGGTCGTCCCGACCGCGAACGCGCCGTCTCGCGGCGAGCCCGGCCGCCCCGTCGATGGCGCGCCGGTTCGTGACGACCGGGCTGATGAGCGCTCGGCCGTCGACGACCCCTCCCGTCATGGGCCGCACGCTCGAGCCGCGGGCTCCGAC
>JBQDJW010000420.1:0-1453 GCA_052086425.1 Pseudoclavibacter sp.
GACGCACCGCAGGAGTCCGTCGAACGTTATCTGCAGGCGATCGTCGACGGCGACGCATCCGGCGCCCTCGCCCTGTGGGCTCCCAACGTGACGACGGCGGAGCGGGTGCTGCTCGACGACGAGATCTATCAGGCGTCCGCAGACCGGCCGACGGCCTTCGAAGTCACCGACGTGGCGGAGTCGGGTGCGGAGCTCGTCGATATCGCGGCGACGCTCACGGTCGACAGCAAGGTGTACGACCTCGACTTCACTGCCGAGACTGTCGGCGCGTCAGGCGAGGGCGAATGGCGCATCACGTCCGGTCCACTCCAGTCGGTCGCGATCGGCAATGTCGCCGAGGTCGCATCGGTGAACGGCGTCGTTGTCGACCTTTCCGGCGTGTCGTCGACGGGAGGCCTGCAGGATGCGGCGATCGCGGAGGCGCCGCTGCTGCCCGTTCTTCCCGGCACTTATACCTTCGAGGCGCCCGCCGCCACCGGACTCATGACGTACGGCGACGACCAGGTCGTGCAGGTGCTCCCCGGTATCGAACCGGCAGACGCACTCTCGGCAGGCGATCCCCCGGCGTACGTCGACTTCGTCGGCGGGCTCTCGCCCGCGGCAGAGGACGACGCGATCCAACAGGCATGGGACCACATCGACTCGTGCATGCAGTCAGACCAGTTCGTGCCGCTCTACTGCCCGAACACGCTTGAGATGACTGACCCGCAGACCGTCGCCGTCACGAACATCGTGCGCACGTGGGAGACCGCACCGACCATCAGGTTCGAACAGCGCGGCGACGGCGGGGTGGTCGTCGTGGAGGGCGGCGAGCTTCGGATCGACTTCGAGCAGCGGCGCACCGAGAGCGACCCGTGGACGCCGAACACATTCACCGACCGGTCGCCGTGGGGCAGCGCGTCGTCGCTCGAGCTCGCCGTGACGACGGGATCGGACGGCTCGATTCGCGTCGACGTCTCGCCGTTCTAGCGGACGAGCCCGCGTCGGCCGGCGACCTCAGGCGAGCGTCGCGCGCATCGCGGCGAGAAGGTCGGCGTCGCTCACGTCGCGCACCTCATCCTCCGGCCGCGTGAAGAGGCGCACCTGCGCGACCGCCTGATGCAACAGCATCTCGAGCCCCGAGACGATGCGGCCGCCGGCCTCGAGCCAGTGCTGCGCCGTCGCGGTCGGCCAGGGATCGTAGATCACGTCGAAGAGCACGGCAGAACGGCGAACCCGCTCGGGGTGGCGAACGCGCAGTGCTCCCCCGCCAGGGATCGTGTTGACGACGAGATCGGGACCCACGTCGCCAGATCGCCCATCGGTCGCGTCGCCGCCGGATGCCGCACTATCGCCAGAACCGGCGTCGACGTCGAGCGGTGCGATCGCAACGCGCAAGCCGAGCGATTCGGCGAGCGCGGGGGGCGGGCGCGCCCCCGCGTGGGCTCCCCTCAGCCCGCGCGTCGCCGCCCCC
>JBQDJW010000420.1:1463-3625 GCA_052086425.1 Pseudoclavibacter sp.
GAGCGGGCCCTGATCGTCAGGTCGCGCGCGCCGCGTTCCGCGCACGCGAGCACGACGCTCGCGGCGGTGTTCCCGGCGCCGAGAAGTTCAACGCTCCCGGTGCCGACGCCGGCGTCGTCGAGGGCCCGCCGGACCCCCTCGACATCGGTGTTGTAGCCGTCGAAGGGAGCGCCGACCCCCGGGCCGGCGAACACGATCGTGTTGACGGCACCGGCTCGCCGCGCAACGGGCGACACGGTGCGGCAGAACGGAATCACGACCGATTTCAACGGCATCGTGAGCGAGCATCCGCGCCACCCATCGCCGCGCTCGGCGAGAAAGTCTGCGAGACCCTCCTCATCGACCTCGATCGCGGCGTAGTCGCGTTCGATGCCGAGGGCTCGCGCCGCGGCGTCATGCAACGTCGGCGACTTCGAGTGGGCGATGGGCGAGCCGAGCACGGCGAGGCGCGGTGCCGGGCCGACCGCCTGCGAGTGCGACTGGGTCACGGCGTCCTCCCGCAGAATCGGCTCACTGGTACTCGGGATTCTGGGCCATCCACTCCTGCCACTTCGCGACGGCGGCGAGATGCTCCTCATAGGTGATCGAGAAGATCGTCTCACCCGTTTCGAGGTTCCACGTGACGAAGTAGAGCCACTCGCCATCGACGGGATGCAGGGCGGCGTCGATCGCGAGATCGCCCGGATTCGAGATGGGCCCGACGATCATGCCCGGGTGCACGTAGGTGTTGTATGGGTTCGATGCGTCTGCGCGCTCGGCGTCGGTCGTCTCGACGTGGTCGTCGCGCCCGACGCCGTAGTGCACGGTGGAGTCTGCCTGCAGCGGCATGTTTATCTCGAGGCGGTTGTAGAACACGCGCGAGACCTTGTAATAGTCGTCTCGCAGGCCTGCCTCCCGCTGCACGAGCGAGGCCATGCGGATGATGTCCCAGCGGTCTTCCGGCGCCACACCGGCCTCATCGAGGGCCTGGAGGCTGCGATTCACCATGGTCTCGAGCACCGTACGCGCATCGGCGTCCGGCGAGAACTCGTACGTGGCCGGGAAGAGGAATCCCTCGAGAGAAGTCGCCTCGGCTGGCAGACCGAACGAGGCGACATCGGCGGCGGCGGCTTCGAGGTCAGCGACCGGGATGCCGAGGCCCTCCTCGATGAGGACGAAGACGTCCTTCATCCACGTGCCCTCCGGCACGACGAATGTTCCCTGTTGGAGGTTCGCCGGGTCGGTCAACGCATCGACGGCGGCCGCGGCGCTCATCTGCTCCTGCATGTCGTAGGTGCCGGGCATGAAGGTCGGCTCCGGATCGCGGCCGAGCACCTCCTCGACGAACGCGTCGCTCGTCTTGACGATGTCGGCCTCGGCGAGGCGTTCGCCGATCGCGGTCCCCGTATCGCCGTCCTGCACAGTGAAGATGGCCTCGGTGCCGTTTCCGGTTCCCTCGTAGTCGCCTGCGCCGAACATCGATGAGATCCGCTCCCCGAACGTCGCCCACCCGATCGCGACGACGCCGATGAGCAGGATCACCAGCGCAAGGGCGATGACGCCTCGGCGGCGCGACGCGATTCGGCGTCGATCGGCGAGCGCATCGCCTCGTCGGCCGCGTCTCGTCGGGCTTTCGTCGCGGTCGTAATCGACTCGTTCGTCGTCGTGCAAACCCGCGTACTCGTCGCGCGTGTCCGTGTCAGGCATTCCCGTCCTTTCCGGGGACGAGGTCTCCCGGCGGTCTGTCCGATGAGCGCTCGCCGTCGAGGGCGTTTTGCAAGAGTACAACGGCCGCGAGCTGATCGATACGATCTCGTGACCTACTGGCCTTTCGCCCGACCTCGTGAAGTTGTCGGGTCGCCGTGACGGTCGTGAGTCGCTCGTCGACGAGCCGGACGGGCACGTCGACGGCCGCAGCGATGGCGGCCGCGACGTCCCTGGCATCCTGCGTCGAGGAGGTCTCGTTGCCGTTCAGCGCGATCGGCAGGCCGACGAGCACTTCGATGGCGTCGAGGGCGTGGGCGTGCGCGGCGATGGCCGCCGTGTGCGCGCCGCCGCCCGAGCGGTCTCGCTGGACGGTCTCGACTGGCGTCGCGAGCATCCCGTGGGGGTCGGAGCGCGCAACGCCGATGCGGGCCTTGCCGACGTCGATGCCGAGCCGAGTTCCCGGTCGCACGTCAGGC
>JBQDJW010000421.1:0-293 GCA_052086425.1 Pseudoclavibacter sp.
CGGGGCGGGGTGGGCGTTGGGGGCATTGCCCGAGCCGGGCGAGCTCGCCATGCTGCCGCGCGAGGCATTCTTCCGCCCCGCGGAGGCGGTGCCGATCGAGGAGGCGGTCGGCAGAGTCTCGGCCGACGCGCTCGCCGCCTACCCGCCCGGCATCCCGAACGTGCTGCCGGGCGAGCGCATCACCGCCGAGGTCGTGCGGTTCCTCAAGCACGTTGCCGCGACGCCAGGTGGCCACGTGCGCGGAGCCGTCGACCCGACGCTCGCGACGATGAGCGTGGTGAGCTGCGAGGAGC
>JBQDJW010000421.1:303-3616 GCA_052086425.1 Pseudoclavibacter sp.
AGGGGTCGCCTCGCGCGGGCACGCGATAGTCTGGGTGCGTGCCTCCCCCTGAGGGGTGTGAGGAAGAAAGGGCCGAGACTCCCGCGTCGTCGTGGGACTCGGCCCTGACGCGTTCATGCAAACGTCACTCGCGAACGCCCGCTGCCGCTGGGCTCCGGCCGCGTGCGAGTGTTAGCCTGCGGTCGTGCCTCCCGCCGCAGGCGTGTGAGGAAGGAAGGGCCGAGGCTCCCGCCGGACGACGGGACTCGGCCCTGACGTTTTCGCCCAATGGCGCTCGCGAATGCCCCCTGACTGTGGGCTCCGGCGACGTGCGAGTGTTACCCTGTGGTCGTGCCTCCCGCCGCAGGCGTGCGAGGAAGGAAGGGCCGAGAACCTGCGTATCGTGGGACTCGGCCCTAACGCTTGCTCGGCATCAGTTCATTCGAATGGTGTGCTCGACCAGCCGCGTCCGCAGGCTGTCGTATGGCGTCGGATCTTCACCGCGGATCCGCGCACCGACGGCTCCGGCGACAGTATCGGGAAACCACAACATCGGATCGTTCTCAGCGCGGACGAATTCGACGGTGAGTGACCTTGGTATCGCCCGCTGCGACCGCAGCGCGTTGATGAGTTGCACGTCTCGGCGGTCGAGGGATGCGGTTCGCGCCTCGACGCGGACGGTGGAGACGCCAAGCGTGTCGAGTTCGTGCAGCAACCGCACCATGCACAGTCGGCGCGCTCGTTCCTGTTTGCGCGCATCGAGCGGTGCACCGGTGACAACCGTGTGACTGGCACCCGCAATCGCGAGTGTCTTGGCGGCGACCCGTCGATCACGTGGCGCAAGGTCGTACCAGTGAAGCTTGGCGGCGCCCCTCGGGCGTAGCTTGCGGAGCTCGTCGCGAATCGGATCGCACGTCGCCGGGTCGGCGATGGTCGCCGCGAGGATGTAGATGCCCTCTGGCATCGTCGGCGTGGCATTGTGCATGGACTCGTCGACCCACGCGTGGAGGTCTGCTGGCGAGTTCATGCGGGCATGATGTCAGGGGCCTCGGACATTTGTTCGACGGTCGGCCGCTTCGAGAGCTCGCCCGTGCGCCTGCCGAGCGGGCTGCACTGGGACCTCGCGGCGCTGTATCGGGGCGCCCGCGACGGTCTTCGCGACGCGTTCCGTGCGGCGCCGGGCATCGCGTCGATCGGCGTCGACTCGTGGGCGGTCGACTACGCACTCTTGCGCGGCGACCGCATGCTCGGCGCGCCGTTCCACTACCGCGATTCGCGGACAGACTGGGGCGTGGACGACGTGCACGCGCGCGTACCGTTTGAGGAGCTGTACCGCCGCAACGGCCTGCAGTTCCTGCCGTTCAACACGATCTACCAGCTCGCGTGCGAGGTGCGCGCCGGTGTCGCTGACGTCGCCGACCGCATGCTCCTCATCCCCGACCTGTTCGGGTGGATGCTCACGGGCACGAGCGCGGCGGAGCGCACGAACGCCTCGACGACCGGCCTGCTCGACGTCACGACGAAACAGTGGGATGCACAGCTCGCGACACGGATCGGCGTCGCGCCGAGCCTGCTTCCGCAGCTCGTCGACCCCGGCGACACGATCGGCGGGCTGCTGCCGCACGTCGCCGACGAGCTCGGGGGAGCGGCTCCCGTCGTCGCGGTCGGCTCGCACGACACGGCATCGGCCGTGCTCGCCGTTCCGATGCGCGCGGATCGCGCCGCCTACATCTCGTGCGGCACGTGGGGGATCGTCGGCGTCGAGACCGAGCGGGACGTCCTCACCGACGCGGCGCGCGAGGCGAACTTCACGAACGAGGGCGGCGTCGACGGCCGCACGCGCTTTCTGCACAATGTCATGGGCCTGTGGCTGCTGACCGAGACGATCCGCCATTGGGATCGGACCGGCGGGGTGAGAAGACGCGCCTGCGACCGCTGCTCGAGCAGGCGGCTCGCTCAACGAGCTGCTCTGCCAGTTCATCGCAGATCGCGCGGGCCTTCCGGTCGAGGCCGGGCCCGTCGAGGCGACCGCGATCGGTAACCTGCTCGTGCAGGCCCGTTCCGCGGGCCTCGTCTCGGGTGACGTCGACGCGCTTCGCGCCGTCGTCGCCGCCACCCACCCGCCGCGACGCTTCGAGCCGCGCAGGGTGCGCCAGGGCTGACGCACCGGGCGCACCCGGCGCATCCCGTCACCCGCCCACCGCATCCGGTCAATCGCCATCCACCACGAAAGGCGCCACATGGTCACCCGACAGTTGCCCCGCCCCGCCGAGCTGCTCGAGCTGATGCAGTTCAAGAAGCCGGAGCTGAACGGCAAAAAGCGCCGCCTCGACTCGGCCCTCACGATCGCCGACCTGCGGCGCATCGCGAAGCGCCGAACGCCGAAAGCCGCTTTCGACTACACGGACGGGGCGGCGGAGGGCGAGCTGTCGCTCGCGCGGGCGCGGCGGGCGTTCCGCGACATCGAGTTCCACCCGGAAATCCTGCGGCCGGCTGAGCACGTCGACACGTCGACCGACATCCTCGGCGGCACGTCGGCGCTGCCGTTCGGCATCGCGCCGACCGGGTTCACGCGCCTCATGCAGACCGAGGGCGAGATCGCCGGGGCGGGTGCCGCGGGCGCGGCTGGCATCCCGTTCACGCTGTCGACGCTCGGCACGACCTCGATCGAGGACGTGCGGGCGGCGAACCCGAACGGGCGCAACTGGTACCAGCTGTACGTGATGCGCGACCGCGACATCTCGTTCGGCCTCGCGAAGCGCGCGGCCGAGGCGGGCTTCGACACGCTGCAGTTCACGGTCGACACGCCCATCGCCGGCGCCAGGCTCCGCGACAAGCGCAACGGCTTCTCGATCCCGCCGCAACTGACGCTGGGCACGGTGATCGATGCGATGCCGCGGCCGTGGTGGTGGATCGACTTCCTCACGACGCCGAAACTCGAGTTCGCCTCGCTGGCATCGACCGGCGGCACGGTGGGCGAGCTGCTCAACTCGGCGATGGACCCGACGATCAGCTATGACGACCTCGACGTGATCCGCGGCATCTGGCCGGGCAAGATCGTCGTCAAGGGCGTGCAGACGGTCGCCGACGCGAAGCGCCTCGTCGACCTCGGCGTCGACGGCGTGATCCTGTCGAACCACGGCGGGCGGCAGCTCGACCGGGCGCCCGTGCCGTTCCACCTGCTGCCGCAGGTCGTGCGCGAGGTGGGCCGAGACGCGACGGTTATGGTCGACACGGGCATCATGAACGGTGCAGACATCGTGGCGTCGATCGCGCTGGGCGCGAAGTTCACGCTCATCGGCCGCGCCTACCTGTACGGGCTCATGGCGGGGGG
>JBQDJW010000422.1:0-3615 GCA_052086425.1 Pseudoclavibacter sp.
CTTGCCGACGAGGTCGGCGCCCGAGTAGTCGAGGGCGTTGAGCGCGTCGGCCAGGTAGTTCGGGCCGTACAGATCATCGTCGTCGAACTTCGCGATCACGTCGCCGTCGGCCGCCTCGACGAGCCGGTTGAGGCACGCGCCAAGGCTGTCGCCCTCGTCGCCCGTCAGCACCGCCGCATCCGCGATGCCAAGCTCGCGCGCTCTGGCGACCACGGCATCCGGATCGATCTCGACGCCGTGCGCCAGCAGGACGAGCTGCACCTCGACGTCGCGCTGGGCCGCGACCGTCTCGAGCACGTGCTCGACCCGATGCGGACGGTTGGTCGACACGATGACCGTCACGCGTCGCGCCGCAGCGACCCGACCGGCCCGCTCGTCGCCGATCGCCTCGAGCACCTGACTCGCCCGGTGCGCGTACGTGTGCTCGCGCCAGATGCGGCGCTGGGCCAGGTGCACCGTGCGGTCGCGAAGCTGCGACGACCGGAGGAGCGCGCGAAGCACGCGCTCGGCCTCGTCCTCGTCGTCGACGACCGCGACCTCGTGCTGTGGGAAGAAGCGCGGAATCGCCTCGCTGCGGGTTGTAACGACCGGCGTGCCGGCCGCCGAGATCTCGAACACGCGCCGCGCGCACATGCTCGGGCTCTCGGTGACCGAGTTCACGTTGAGGAACACCTTGTAGGCGCCGTAGGCCGACACCATGCGGTCGTAGGGCAGCGAGCCGACGACGTGCTCGTCGAACGGCGACGGAAACTGGTAGCGCTTATCTCCGCCCGCGAACCGCGAGTAGATGTCGAACGTCTCTCCCTGCTTCGTCGCCGCCGTGTCGGCGGCCGTCAACAGCAGTTGCAGTTGCTCGCGACGCTCCGGATATTTGTGCGCGAAGTACATGCCGCCGAACGCGATGCCGCCGCGCTGGTGCGTCGCCGGGTCGCGCACCGGATTGTGCACCGCCGGCGCCGCCGCGAAGCTCATGGCGTCGACCCTGTCGTGGCTGAGCCGCTCGCGGTAGGTCGGCACGAGCCGCGCGTCGGTCGTGAAGACCGCGTCGAAGAGGGCGGCGGTGTCGAGAAAGTCGTCGAAGTGCGGCGGGTCCTCTTTATTCCAGAAGACGGTCGGGATGCGCCGATCGCGGCAATACTGCACGAGCTCGGCGAGCGCGGGGCTCGGAGCCTGCGAGCCGGTCAGCTGGTACTGCCATGCGCCGTCGTTGCCGTTCCACGCCGACTCGACGAGGAGGAGGTCGACCGGGTCTCGCTCGAGGCGCGCGCGCCACGTCGTCGGCGTGATCGGGATCGTGTCGAAGTCGCCGCCCCAGGCGCGCATCGAGAACTCGTCGAGGATCACGGCGGCGCGCACATCGCCGTAGACAGGGCGGCGCGGCGTGGGGGCGACTGGCCGCAGTCGTTCGTGAAGCGTCTCGGGATCGCCGAAAGATCCGTACGCCCCCTGGCTGTTCACGCCGAGCGCGCTGCGGCGTCGCCACTCGCGCACCTGACTCATACCGCCGGCGCGGAGATGCCAGAGCGCTGTTCGCAGGTCGCGAACGCCCATGCCACCCCCTCTTCACGACCGAAAGCCGACGCGCGGGGGGAACACGCCAGGCCACGAACCGATTGCAATTGGGGGGACGTTGACTCTGAAACCACTGCCAGCATAACCACAGGCTGAACGAGCGCGGCATATTCGTGGTCAATCGACTGCGTCGAGCGACCGAGTCGATGTTGCGTTGTCACGATGTGCGGGTCGAGACGCCGTGCGGTCGTCGCAGCGCCGTCGACGACAGTGTCGGGGGCCGGTGCGATACTTGCGCGCGTGACACCCCGATCAACCTCAAAGAATGACCCGCTTCGCAGCCTGCTCGACGGCGACGGCGACGGCGACGGCGACGGCGCGGCAGGCGGTCGCGGCGGCGACGGCGACGCGTCGGGTGACGACGGTTCACCGCGACGGAGGCGCAAACGGCTGTGGGGCATCCTGATCGCCATCGGGGCCGTCGTCGTGCTGGCCGTCGCGGCCGTCGCGGTGTTCTTCCAGATGACGGCGGGGCAGATCGAGACGTTCGACATCGATGTGCCGGACGAGAGTCGGCCCGATGCGGTCGAGCCCGACGAATCGGGCAACGCACCTATGAACATCCTGCTGCTCGGCAGCGATTCACGCGTGACCGACGACTCGCTGCTGACCGAGCTCGGCAGCCGGGCCGACACGATCATGGTCGCGCACATCCCCGCCGACCGCTCGTCGGTGCAGGTCATGTCGATCATGCGCGACTCGTGGGTCGAGATCCCCGGCCACGGCGAGAACAAGATCAACTCGGCACTCTCGTTCGGCGGCGTCTCGCTCATGGTGCAGACCGTCGAGCAGGTCATCGGACAGCGCATCGACCACGTCGGCATCATCGGCTTCGAGGGGTTCACGGGCCTCAGCGAGGCGGTCGGCGGTGTGACCGTGAACAACGAAGTCGCATTCGAGTCGAAGGAGTTCACCTTCGAAGCGGGAGAGATCACCCTCGAGGGCGAGGCCGCGCTCGCGTACGTGCGCGCACGCTACAACTTCCCCGACGGCGACTACCAGCGCGTACGGAACCAGCAGGCGTTCATGAAGGGGCTGCTCTCGCAGATCCTCTCGAACGACACATTGGGCAATCCGACCCGCGTGACGCAACTGCTCACGACGATGGCGCCGCACATGGCGACAGACTCGGGTCTGACGACGCAGCTCATGCTCGGGCTCGCCACCGACATGCAGAGCGTGCGGTCCGGCGACGTCGACTTCTTCACGATCCCGACGACTGGCACCGGCATGATGGGCGACCAGTCGGTCGTGTTCGTCGACTGGCCCCGCATGGAAGAGGTGCGAGCGGGTTTCGCGAACGACACGCTCGACGAGTTCGAGCCGTAGGACGGGGCGGGCGCGGCGACTCCGCGTGCCGGGCGCGGCCTGTGACGCGAGCCGGCGAGGGTGGCCGGATGCGCCTCTCGGCTTACAGCCCGTGCCTCGCGAAAGCCTCGACGGACGCCCGGATGCGGTCGTACACCTCCGGCACGTAGTGGAACGGCGCGACGCCCCACTTGTGGTCGACGTCGGCGATCGCCTCGACGGCGGGAATGCGCAGCACCTCGAGGCCGAGCAGCTCGAGCAGCCCGTAATACCGCGGGAACGCCGCGTTCGCCTCGCGCGCGGACATGCCCATCGACGACGGCGTCGGGGCGCCGACGCTGTCGCGCTCGGCCCAGTCGACCGCGAGCACGAGCGTGCGGTCGAGCAGGTCGACCTCGACGAGCAGCTCGGTGAACGCCGCAGCCCGCCTGGCCCACTCGGCGAAGTGGGCGTCGTCGCCGAACTCGACGAGTTCCGCCCCCGAGGTGGCCTCGACGAGCTCGGGAACCGCGAGCACGTCGACGCTGCGCGTCACCGTCGCGCCGTCATCGAAGCGGAAGACGCCGTGCCGCTCGTCCGTCAGATCCCAGAGCAGCACATCCGTCGCGGGCGCAATGCGGCGCACGACGCGCTCGACGTTGCCAACCGCATCCGCCTCGATGTTCGTGCGCTGGAACCGGTGCGACGTGTCGAAGCGGGTCGGCAGGTGGGGCCAGGCGTTCGACCCGATCGACA
>JBQDJW010000423.1:0-3610 GCA_052086425.1 Pseudoclavibacter sp.
GGCTTCTCGGGCGCCGGCGCGACGTCGAACCCCTGTGCCGTGACGAATGCCCCGTCGCAGTCGCCGGCGAGCGAGCCGGGCAGCGGCGACGCGATCCTGGCGCTCGGGTCGGTAGCCGGAGCGCAGGGCCTGCAAGCCGTGCTCTACGACGACGGCTGGATCCTCACGCACGGACCCATCGACGACGGGGCCTTCGACGAGGTGCAGCGCTCGGCGCCACGCATCGCGCCGCCGGAGTGGAGCGGCGACATCGGCGCGTGGCACGCGACATACCTGCTCGACTGCCAGCTCGACGAAGTGAACGAGCTCATCGCCGGCACGCTCACCGCGCAGCCCGACGCCGGCACGATCACCTACGCCGACGCGACGTCGACGAGCCTGACCCTGCTCACCGGCGACGAGCCGCAGGAATTCAGCGTCGCCGCGCTCGGTTCCGGCGACGACGATCCCTCGTTGAATTCCTCGCAGCGCGAGGCGCGCATCCGGTTCGGGATGCTCGTCGACCTCATGAGCGCCGGCTCGGCGACCGATCGCATCGTGGCCGCGACCGAACTGCGCTGGTACGCGGGCGCGGGCGCGCCCGCGAGTGAGCTTCCGGCCGACTGGCCGGGGCCGGACCTCGCGGCCCTCGCGGAACGCGAGTCGCGGTGCGCCGTGACCGGCGGGCCCGAGGCCGCGGCTGCCGCCGAGTACGTCACGCGGGGCGGCGCGGTGCCGGAGGGCGTCTTCGTCAGCGTCGCCCCGATCGGCGCGCCCGCCTGCCCCTGAGCCGCGACCGACTCGTTCGGTGCGGCCGGCGCGCTTACGGCGTCGTCGTCGGCAGCGAACCGAGCGGCATCGACATGGCGGCCTCCAACAGCTCGGGATGCATCATGACCCCGACGACCATGAGCGCGCCGGTGAAGAGCAGCGCGACGATCGCGCCGACAACGGGCACCCACGCGGCGATGCGATCGCGCTTCCACACGATGAGCGTCAGGTACAGCGCGATGGCGTAGATCACCGGATGCCCGAGGATGCCCACGAGCGCGAGGGTGCCGAGGCCGTCGGGTCGGGCGTACGGTTCGACGCCGTAGTCCTCGAAGAGCGCGGCGAACTGCTGCGCGAGCGTGTTCTCGGTGAACAGGGTCATGTTGATGACCGTCGCGAACAGACCGAAGATCAACAGCCCGTGGCCGTTGATCCTGTCGACGCGGCGTCGCGCCTGACGGAGGCGCTTGCGCTGTTCGTCGGAATCCGGCGGCGGGGCCCCGGGCGTCTGCCCCGGAGCCCCGCCGCCTGCCGGACCGATCGTCACGAGGCGGAGTGCCCGAACGACCCGAGCTGCTTCGTCGCCTCGACCACGCGGGCCGCCATGGCCGCCTCGGCCTTCTTACCCCACGAGCGCGGGTCGTACACCTTCTTGTTGCCGACCTCGCCGTCCACCTTGAGGAAGCCGTCGTAGTTCTTCAGCACCGTGTCGGCGACGGAACGCGAGAACGTGTACTGCGTGTCGGTGTCGATGTTCATCTTGATGACACCGTTGCCGACCGCCGTCGCGATCTCGTCGTCGGTCGACCCCGAGCCGCCGTGGAAGACGAGGTCGAGGGGCTTGTCGCCAGTGGCGTACTTCGCCTGGATGCCGTCCTGGATCTCGCGCAGCAGCTCGGGGCGCAGCTTCACGTTGCCCGGCTTGTACACGCCGTGCACGTTGCCGAACGTCAAGGCGGCCATGTATCGGCCTTGCTCACCGAGGCCGAGCGCCTCGACCGTCTGCACCGCGTCGTCGAGGGTCGTGTAGAGGTGCTCGTTGATCTCGTTCGCGACACCGTCCTCTTCGCCGCCGACGACGCCGATCTCGACCTCGAGGATCTGGTTGTTGGCCTTCGTGAGCGCGATGATCTTCTTCGCGATCTCCAGGTTCTCGCCGAGGGGAACGGCCGAGCCGTCCCACATGTGCGATTGGAAGATGGGCTCGCCGCCCGCCTTCACGCGCTCGGCCGACGCCTCGATGAGCGGGTAGACGAAACCGTCGAGCGCGTCCTTCGGGCAGTGGTCGGTGTGCAGTGCGACGGTGATCGGGTAGTTCTTGGCCGACTCTGTCACGAAGGAGGCCATTGCCAAGGCACCGGATGCTCGGGCCTTGACCGACTGGCCGGCGAAGTAGTCTGCGCCGCCGGTCGTGACCTGGATGATGCCGTCGGAGCCCGCCTCGGTCAGGCCCTGCAGCACCGCGTTGATCGTCTGCGACGACGACACGTTGATGGCGGGATAGGCGAAGCCCTCGGTCTTCGCGCGAGTGAGCATCTCGGCGTACTGATCTGGGGTGGCGATGGGCATTCTGGCTCCTTCGTCGACGGGTAAGGTGCCATGCGCGTCTCGGCGGCACCCGAGCATCCGCGCGCAGTCTATCGGCGGCGACACCGCGAATGCGCCGAGCCTGAAGTGCGGACCGGCGCACTACCCTTGAAGTGGTCGACGCGGACATCCGCGCACGCCCGCTCATTGGCCGACGCCCCGCGAAAGGTGCTCTCATGACCGACACTTCGACCCAAGGCAGTGCGACTCGATCGGGCGACCCGATGCAGCCGGACCGAAACCTCGCGATGGAGCTGGTGCGTGCGACGGAGGCCGCGTCGATCCGCGCCGTGCCGTGGATCGGCCGTGGCAACAAGAACGGTGCAGACAAGGCGGCCGTCGACGCCATGCGCAAGTTCCTCTCGACGGTCGAGTTCCAGGGCCGCGTCGTGATCGGCGAGGGCGAGAAGGACGAAGCTCCGATGCTGTACAACGGCGAGATCGTCGGGAACGGCGAGGGGCCCGAGTGCGACATCGCGGTCGACCCGATCGACGGCACGAGCCTCACCGCAGCCGGCCGCCACAACGCGCTGAGCGTCATCGCGGTCGCCGACCGCGGCACGATGTACGACCCGAAGGATCTCTACTACATGGAGAAGATCGCGACGGGGCCAGAAGGCGTCGGCGTCATCGATCTGGCGCGCCCGATCGGCGAGAACGTGCGGGCGCTCGCGAAGGCCAAGGGGAAGGCCGTCGAGGACATGGTCGTCGCAATCCTCGACCGCCCCAGGCACGAGCAGTTGATCCACGACGTTCGCGAAGCCGGCGCCGGCACCGAGCTGCTGCTCGACGGCGATGTGGCCGGCGGTATCAACGCGGCCCGCCCCGACAGCCGAATCGACATGTGCGTCGGCATCGGCGGCACGCCCGAGGGCATCATCACCGCGTGCGCGCTCAAGGCGCTCGGCGGCGTGTTGCAGGGGCGCATGTATCCGCGGAACGACGAAGAGCGCGAGAAGGCGATCGCGGGCGGCCACGACCTCGACGCCGTGCTCTCGCAGGACGACCTCGTCAAGACCGACAACACGTACTTCGTCGCGACCGGCGTCACCGACGGCGGCCTTGTCGACGGCGTGCGCCGCGTCGGCGACCGCATCTACACCGATTCGCTCGTGCTGCGCTCGCGCTCGGGCACGATCCGCCGTGTGCGGGCTGAGCATCTCGTCGACAAGTGGCTCGAGGTGTAGGGAGCGCGCTTCGCGGGCGCCCGATTCAAGCTCAGGTCGAGACGCGCACCGCATCGTATTCCGTCGCCGGTTCCGTGAGCTCGGGC
>JBQDJW010000424.1:0-3598 GCA_052086425.1 Pseudoclavibacter sp.
GACGGCGGACGGCGTGCGGGAGCTGCTCGCGGCGGTGTAGCCGTCGGCGCCTGCCGGCCGGTCTCCCTGCAAACAGCTCCCCGATCGGACAAGAACTACCGAACAACCGGTAGCCCTTGTCCGAGTCGGTAGCCGTCCGTCCGAGTCGGTAGCCGAGGCGACCCCTCGGGGATCGACACCTCGCCGAACCGATGCCCGAGGAGACCGCGCAGCGGTCGTCACGAGGGCGCCAGGCTCCTACCGAGGCGCGTGGCGCTCCAAGAACTCGTACACCTCGACCTTGTCGACGCCGTCGGTCGAGCCGTCCGGCATGGCCGCGAGCAGTGACGCGGTGATGCGCGCGCTCGGCATCGCGTGGTCGCCCCAGTACGACGCCCGGTCGGCGTCGGGCTCGCGGCAACAGTCCGGCGATGGGCACGCCGACGTCAACCGCCGCTTCGTGTCGCGGCCCCTGAACCACTTCGCGTGCGCGAACGACGTGCCGACGCTCACCGAGAACTCGCCGTTCGACGAGCCCTGAATGCTCGACGTGCACCAGTAGGTGCCCGCCGGCTTGTCCGTGTATTGGTGGTACGGGCTCAG
Organism: Pseudoclavibacter sp.; assembly: GCA_052086425.1. Lineage (GTDB taxonomy): Bacteria > Actinomycetota > Actinomycetes > Actinomycetales > Microbacteriaceae > Pseudoclavibacter. Next base: position 583 of record JBQDJW010000424.1, read on the forward strand.
CCGGTCCTCGACCTCGAACACCTGCCTGGCGCTCCACCACCGACACACGGCCTGCCCCTCCACCGAGCCGAGCGCGTCGGCCGGGAACTGCACCGAGTCGTTCTCGTACGCCTTCGACAGCACGCCGCTCGAGTTCGATTTGAGGAAGTGCACGGGAATGTCGAGGTGCGTCGTCGCGAGGTTCGTGAACCGGTGCGCCGCGGTCTCGTAGGTGACCGCGAAGTGGTCGCGCAGGTCTTCGACCGACAGTTCCCGCGCATCCTTGGCCGCTTTCAGGTGCTCGACGGCGCTCGCCTCCGGAATCATGAGCGCGCCCGCGAGGTAGTTCGTCTCGACCCGCTGCCGCAGCAGGTCGCCGAAGTCGGCCGGCTCGCTCTGCCCGAGCACGTGCGAGGCGAGCGCCTGCAGCAGGGCCGAGCGCGGGTCGGTTCCCGGCTGGCGCACGGCGAGGTAGATGCGGCCGTTGCGGTGGTCGGTGATGCTTCGCGTCGTGTTCGGCAGGTCGTTGACGTAGTGCAGCGTGAACCCGAGGTGGGCGGCGAGCTGCGACGTCGCCCGCTGCGACAGCGGCCCGCCCGTGTGGTCGATCGCGGCGAGCAGGTCGGCGGCAATGCGCTCGAGGTGCTCGTAGTAGTTGTTGCGCCGGCGCTGCTGCGCGCGCAGCTCGGTATTGGCGCGCCTGGCCTCCTCTGGCGTCGCGGCGCGCTGCTCGTGCAGCCGCTCGAGTTCGTCGTGCAGCCGCAGGATCGTGCCGATCGCCTCGTCGCTGAGCGACTTGCGCACCGGGATCGGCCCGAGCTGCAGCGACGCGAACAAGGGCCCCCGTTGCGCGCGCTCGAGCGCGATCTCCAGCTCGTCGCGGCGCGACAACGGAGCGGGCTCGAGCAGCGAATCGAAGGATGCTCCGAGCACCTTCGCGATGCGCTGCAGTTCGGCGACCTTCAGCTCCCGTTTGCCGTTCTCGATCACCGACACCTGCGAGGCCGCGCGGCCGATCGCCTCGCCGAGGTCGTCGACGGTCATGTTCTGCGACCGCCGCAATTGCCGGATGCGGCGCCCGATCGTCAGTGAATCAAGCACGTCTTCATCGTGGTCGCGCAGGTGGTCGGTGATGGCCATGTCGGGAGTGTGCCACGGACGACTCTTCTACGGAATAGAAAATCGCACAGATTTCTAGCACCGGATGCTCCGAAGTTCGCCAGGAATTGCCCCAGGCTCGATGCAACGGAGCACGACGCGCACCGCGACACACCGACGAAGGAGCCGCAATGAGCACGACCGAGCAGCAGACCGCAGCAGACCTGCAGGCCGAGTGGGACACGACCCCCCGCTGGGCGAACGTTCGCCGCGACTACACGGCGGAGGACGTCATCGCGCTGCGCGGCCCGATCGTCGAGGAGGCGACTCTCGCCCGCCGCGGCGCCGAGCAGCTGTGGGAGAAGCTCCTGCGCAACGACGAGAACCCCGACAGCTGGGTCTATGCTCTCGGCGCGCTGACCGGCAACCAGGCCGTGCAGCAGGTGCGCGCGGGCCTCGAGGCGATCTACCTCTCGGGATGGCAGGTCGCCGCGGACGCCAACCTCTCGGGCCAGACCTACCCCGACCAGAGTCTCTACCCCGCGAACTCGGTGCCGTCGGTCGTGCGCCGCATCAACAATGCGCTGCTGCGCGCCGGGCAGATCGAGTTCGCCGAGAACGGCGAGACCAGCCGCGACTGGCAGGTGCCGATCGTCGCAGACGCGGAGGCCGGTTTCGGCGGGCCGCTCAACGCCTACGAGCTCATGCAGGGCATGATCACGGCGGGCGCGGCCGGCGTGCACTGGGAGGACCAGCTCGCCAGCGAGAAGAAGTGCGGCCACATGGGCGGCAAGGTGCTCGTGCCAACGCAGCAGCACGTCCGCACGCTGAACGCGGCTCGGCTCGCGGCCGACGTCGCGGGTGTGCCGTCGATCGTCATCGCCCGCACCGACGCGCTCGCAGCCACCCTGCTGACGAGCGATGTCGACGAGCGCGACCGACAGTTCGTCACGGGCGACCGCACGCCCGAGGGCTTCTACAACGTGCAGAACGGCATCGACCCGGTCATCTCCCGCGGCCACGCCTACGCGCCGTACGCCGACCTCCTCTGGGTCGAGTCGGCGACGCCTGACCTCGAGCTCGCGCGCCGCTTCGCCGAGTCGATCCACTCGGAGTTCCCCGACCAGAAACTCGCCTACAACTGCTCGCCGAGCTTCAACTGGAAGCGTCACCTCGACGACGACACGATCGCGAAGTTCCAGCGCGAGCTGTCGGCCATGGGCTATGCCTTCCAGTTCATCACGCTCGCGGGCTTCCACGCCCTCAACTACTCGATGTTCGACCTCGCAACCGGCTACAAAGAACGCCAGATGGAGGCATACGTCGAGCTGCAGGAAGCCGAGTTCGCCGCCGAATCCCGCGGCTACACGGCAACCAAGCACCAGGCCGAAGTCGGCACCGGCTACTTCGACCGCGTCTCGACCGCGCTCAACCCGGACAGCGCCACCCTCGCGCTCGCCGGGTCGACCGAGTCCGAGCAGTTCCATTGAGTTCCAGCCACTGAGTTTCCGCAACTGAGTTTCAGACGCCGAGTTCCGGCTTCAGGAAAGCGATCACGATCATGACCACAATCACGCTCGACGCCACCACCGTGCCAGACGAGACCACCGCATCCAGCCCCCGCCGAGGCCCAGAGCCGGCACCGCGCCGGCGCAGCCGCATCGAGGTGTGCGGGCCGCTCGAGGAGCGCTTCGACGAGATCCTCACGCCGGAGGCGATCCGCTTCATTACGGCGCTGCATGACCGGTTCGCCGACCGCCGCGTCGCGCACCTGCTGCACAACGCCGACCGGCAGGCCATGATCGACCGGGGCGTCGATCCCGACTTCCTGTCGGCAACGGCCGCGATCCGCGACGAGCCGACCTGGCGCGTCGCTCCCCCGGCGCCCGGTCTCGACGACCGGCGCGTCGAGATCGCCGGCCCGACCGACCGCGAGGCC
>JBQDJW010000425.1:0-3587 GCA_052086425.1 Pseudoclavibacter sp.
TCCGGGCCGATCAATGACGACGGGAGAAGACCTGCTCATCCCGGCGAGCATGGTCTACGTCAACTGGTTCACCGCCGGGTACTCTGCGGCCCCCGTCACGAACTTCTGCCCGTTCGCGGGCATCGCAGCCGGGCCGAACATGGACTACGCCGTCACCTCGGCGCTCGAGGAAGTGATCGAGCGCCACGCGACGATGGTCTGGTGGCTCAACGAGCATCCGATCGATGCCACAGACCCTGCCGAGCTCGGCGCCGTGTGGGACGAGGTGCCGGCCTCGGCGGGCCAGCGCCCGTCGCTCATCATGCTCGACAACGAGTTCGGCGTGCCGGTCGCGGCCGGCGTGCTGCACAACGACGTCGACACGCTCGTGAACGTCGGCTTCGCCTGCCGCGACACGCCGCAGGCGGCGGCGAGCAAGGCGTGGACGGAGGCGTGCACGCTGCAGGAGGGCAGCCGCGACCTGCTGCGCGCCGACGGGGCGCACTGGGACGCGATGTCGCGCGGCGAGCTCAACAGCCGGTCGTTCAAGCCGTGGCGCGCCGACCGCCGCTACCTCGACAGCTACCGGTCGGACATGCGCGACTGCGACGACCTCATGGTGCAACAGCAGGTGCACCTCGATCCGCGTGCCGTGCGCCGCGTCGCACCCATGCTCGAACGGCCGGTCACGCGATCGTTCGCCGACACCCCGTCCCTGCCGTCGCGCACGCCCGACGCCTACCGCGCAGCGCTCGAGTCGGCCGGTCACGAGGTCATCGTGGTCGACATCACGTCGCCGGACATCGCGAGCACGGGCATGGCCGTCGTTCGCGCCATCGTGCCGGGAACCGTCGGCAACGCGCCCGCCGCGTTCCCGTTCCTCGGGAATCGGCGGGTGCAAGACCTCGCGGTCGAGCTGGGCTGGCGCGAGCGCCCCCTCGCAGAAGCCGAGCTCAACCACTTCCCCATCCCCCACGCATGACGCGCCTCGCCGTCCACGCGCTCAGCGACGACGCGCTGCTCGTCTCAGGCGACGACGGCGGGCGGTGGGTGCTCGTCGCTGGGCGCGCGGCGATCCTCCGGCCCGAGGTGCGGGCCGCCCTCTCGGCGCTTCGTGCCAGGGGCCCGGATGCCGTGGTGCCGCCACCCTCCGACGACGAGACGGCCATCGCCTGCGTCGACGAGCTGCAGGTGCTCGCGGCGGCCGTCGATCGGCAGGTCGCCGTGCGGCGCTCGGTCGGCGCCGGGTCACCGGGCGGCACCGCGCCTCCGATCGGCGCGCCGCCGCAGCCCGCCGCGGTGACCGTGCGCTGGACATTCGCGGGCACCGTCTACCGCACGACGTTGGTGCCGGGCGCGGCGACCGCGAGCGCCGACCGCATCGTCGCGTGCATGCGCGCGACCGTCGCCGATCCGGCCCACGCGGCAGCGCTCGTTCGGGTGCCCGTCCTCGACGAATTCGGGGGTGCGGTCGGGATGCCTCGGTGGTGGTCCGACGATTCCACCGAAGCCGAAGCCGATCCCGACGTCGACGCCGACCATCCCGCCGGATCGGTTGGCGTGCTCGAGCGCTTCGAGGGCGGAGCCTGGGTCGCACATCCCGTCGATCCGCAGCCCCTCGTCGACCCGATCACGGGCCTGCTGCGCCGCATCGTCGAGCGTCCCGCTGAGCCCGGTGCTCCCGAGGGATTCGTACATCTGCACGCCGAGCTGCCGCACCTCGCGAGCGTCGATCCGACGTTCCAGCCCGACGCGCTCGCACCCGCTGGCACCTTCCGCTCGTCGTCGCTGCCACCGCGGCGTGCTGCCGAACGCTCCGGCATTGCGCACCTGTGCGGCGCCTACCTCGGGCAGGGTCGGCGACGCCTCGCCTCGGTCGACGACCTGCGCCGGGCGGGCGAGCGGGTGCTGACCGTCGCCGAGTGGCGGCCGCACGACCCGGTGCTGCACGACGCTCCGGGGTTCCCGTTCGTTCGCGACGACCCGGGGCTGCGCACGTGGCTGCTTCGGGGGTCGGATGCGCGGAGCGGCGAGACCTGCTGGGCGCCGCTCAGTCTCGTGCACGCCGGGTATCTCTCGAGCGGCCTCGACCACCTGCGGCCGACGAATGGGCACAACCTCGCGGGCCTGCAGGCCGGCACGACCGACGACGAGGCGTTCGACGCGGCCGCGGCGCACCTGATCTCGCACGACGCCGTCGCCAGGTGGTGGCGCGACGGCGGGCGGCTGCGCGAGGTCGCGGTGCCGCCCGCCGTGGCGGAGAGCTGGGGCGGCTGCGCGTGGCGGGTTCGCGTGCTCGCCGTACCGACCCCGATCGGCGTACCCGTGCGGCTCGCCGTCGTCGACGATCGTGAGGACGACGTCATCGCGCTCGGGCACGCGTGCGCGTCGTCACCCGACGTCGCCGCCGAGCGTGCGGTCGCCGAGGCGCTCGTGCAGCACGCGTCGGCACGCGACCTTGCTCGCGCCGACAGCCTGATCCGCCGCGCCGAATCGCTCGGCAACGGCGGAGTCGCCGGGCTCGCGCCGTACGACGCCGAGCGCGCCTACGACACGTGGTTCGCCGACAGACGCCGCATGATCGACCCGATGTGCCACGTGCAGCGCGGCCTCGACCCGTGCGTCGTCGCGCACACGCGGGCGCGGGTCGAGCCGGACGACGCAACCGGCACCCGTGGCGATGCCGTCACGGTCGACGCACCCGCCGCATCCGGGCCCCTGTCACCGGGCGAGGCGCTGCTGCGCGGCACCTCGCGCGTCGTGAGGGTCGACGTCACGACGTCGGGCGTGCGGGAGGCCGGTATGCGCGCCGTGCGCGCGCTCGCGCCCGGCCTCGACCGCCTCGGGGTCGCGGCGTTCGCGACGGGCCCGGATGTGGAGCATCCGTACCCGGGGTGGTGATGCCGAGCCGATGCGCGAATATGTGCGATTCGTCTGAGTCGACGACTCACTGCGGTGGCGGCGTCTCGCGCCGCTTCCCTCGACGGATTGCGACCCGCATCCGCCCAGCCGGAGCCGCGGCTGCCGCGGTCGATCCGCGCCGGCTGACGCGCAGCCCGTCGATGGTGCGTCCAAGGGGCGAGCCGACGAAGAGGCCGAGCGTCGCGCCCGCGGCAAGCGCGATGCCCACCATGCCGGCGGTGATGAGCGACGTGGCCGCGTCGAGGGACTGCCCGATCTCGCCGCCAGAGTCGATGACCCCGAGCAGGCCTCGGAACACGGCGGCGCCGGGCACGAGCGGCAGGATGGCCGCGGTCGTCACGGCCACCGATGGCACGTGCAGGCGGTGCGCGACGAGTGCGCCGATGACGCTGGCGATGAGCGCACCGACGAAGCTCGCGGGTGCCTGTTCGAGGCCGGCGGCGCTCGCGGCCGCGAACCCCGCCCATGCGACGGTGCCGAGCAGCGCGCTCACGGCGACGACCCCGAATCCAGCGCCGTTGGTCACGGCGACGGCGATGGCCACGAGCACGGCGCCCCCGAACTGGGCGGGCAACGATCCGAACGGCAACGACTCGCTCGGGGGCGCCATGCCCACGCCGAACGTTCGCGCGAGTTCGAGTCCGACGAGAATGCCGAGGACGACGCCGAGCGTCTGCACCGTGAGC
>JBQDJW010000426.1:0-3579 GCA_052086425.1 Pseudoclavibacter sp.
CATCAGGCGGCCGCCTTCCGCTCGCGCCCGCCGATCATGAGTTCGAACGGGTCTACGTCAAGACCTGCGGCGATCTCGTCGATGTCGTCGGTGTTCAAGGCCACCTGCCCGGACGCCCGGCGAGACACCCAGTAGGTGCTCCGCCCGATCCGGTCAGCAAGCCACCGCTGTGAGCGGTTGAGTTCTGCGAGCCGGATTCGCATTGCGGTCGCAATATGCCTCCCGGTGCTTGTTGCGCTGTTCATGGCACTCAGTATTGCGGTCGCAATATAGGTCCGCAAGTTAGACACGCCGTAGCGCGGTCGCAATATTCGTGCGATCATGACCACATGAACGACGAGCGAGGTAAGCGCCCCATACGCCCCTTCTCCCGCGCCATAGCGGGGGAAGTCAAAGGCATCATGCGCGAACGAGGCATCACCCAAGCGGACTTCGCAGCCGCAATAGATCGACAGCAGAGCTACGTCAGCGAGCGCGTCCGTGGCCTCTACCCCCTGTCGACCGACGAGCTCGACGGCCTCGCGAGCCTGCTCGACATGACCGGCCGCCAACTACTCGCTCTGCTCGCCGACCGCATGAAGCCAATGTCAGAGGCTCCTTCTAACGTCTCGACTATGCGGCCGCGGCCGGACCTGCACTCGCTCGACCTGCGCGGGGATCAAGACATCGCTGCGACGTACGACCGATCGCTCATCGACCCAGACGAGAGGCAGCCGTGACCCCCAGCACGACTTTCCGCTACGGCATCGACCACTTCTACGACGGACCATGCGGGGTCGACTATGACCCGCACGAGCACGCCGTCATCCTCGACCTACCCGTGGTCACCAACGACCGACTCCCCGACGACGTGGTCGCCGCGTACTCGCACCGACACCGTGCGGTCTTCCTATGCCCTGGCCTCCCGGACGCTGTCGAGCGGTGCGCGCTCGCGCACGAGATCGTCCACGCCGAGCATGGCGACGTCGGATGCAACAAGCTCCAAGAGCGCCGCGCGGACCGCATCGCCGCACGCCGGCTCATCCGCACCAGCAGGGTCTACACGCGGCTCGACCTCACCGACGACCTCGGCGCCATCGCTCTCGACCTCCGCGTCACCGAGCACATGATGTCGACCTGGATAACTCACTACGGCAGAATCGCCGCCTGACGAACACCCACCCCCCCAGATAGGAACACCCCCATGCGCTCTATCCGCGTGCTCTCTGTCGCCCTCATCGCCGTCCTCGGCCTCTCCGGCTGCTCCGTGCTGACCACCGTCGTCGACTCTTTGTCAGAGTCGTCGGACGACTCGCCCACGCCCACTCCCACATCGTCAGAGCTCGGCGCCGTCGAATCGATCAGCGACCTGCGCGCCGCCTACGTGGCCGCCGGCAATCCCTGCCTCTGGGACGGCAGCATGTACGTCTTGAACTCGGAAGAATCCGGCACGTGCTCCGGCGACGCCACGCTGGCCGTCTATGAGAGCGACGCCGACCTGCAGGCTTCGATCGACAACTACACGACCGCATCGCGACAGCAAGCCTGGGACCTGATGCTCTTGGTGGGCACGAACTGGACGATCCAGTCGGCACACGCGTCCGACTTGCAGACGAAGTTTGGTGGCGAATACCTCGAGCAACTGTCTTCGACCTCGAACGAACTTGGAGAAGTCGCGACGATGGCCGAGCTCCGCGAAGCCTACGTCGAAGCCGGATTTACCTGCACCTGGAGTGAAACGGAAGACTCAATGTTCGCGAGCGAAAGCGGCTCCTGCTCCGCCGATACGGTGCTCAGCGTCTTCGACAGCACGTCCGACATTGACGCAATGCTCGCTGCTCATGAAGAAATCGTCGAGTTGGTTGGCGACGACATGAAATATGTCGTAGGCCCCAACTGGGTAATCCACACCCCTCGCGCAGTCGAAGTGCAAGCTGAACTTGGCGGAGAAGTACATGTAATTGAGGCCCGCTAGTGACCGGCAGGTGCAACAGAGGACTGCGGTCGTGAGTCAACGCGTGCGTGACCTCGAGGCGATCGTTGCTGCCAGCCGGCGGGAGATCGCGGACCTTGAGGAGGAGCTCGCCGAGCAAGCCGAACGGCATCGTGGCGAGATCGACCGGGGGAACCACGCGTATGCGGCGCTCAGGCGATTCGTCGATGAGTATGGCGGCGAGGCCGTGTGGAAGACCGGTGTCGTGCTCGCCGCAATCGAGCAGCACAAGGCGGCCGTCGAGAGTGAGATCGCGCGGTTGCAGGTCGAGCGTGACACGCTCCGCGCCCATGTAGACGTGCTCCGCCAAGAGAACGGCTTCTGACATGGCCACGATCGAGAAATACGACACGAAGAGCGGCACCCGTTGGCGGGTGAGGTACCGCACGCCGGACCGGCGCCAGACCGACAAGCGCGGATTCCGCACCAAGCGCGAAGCCGCCACCTTCGCCGCCACAGTCGAGGTCTCCAAGCTCGACGGCTCCTACGTCGCCCCGTCGGCCGGCCGAATCACGATCAGCGAGCTCGGCACAGATCGGATCGAGCAACGCCGCGCCGTGCTGAAAGCATCCACGTGGCACAGCGAAGAATCGGCCTGGCGCGTACACGTGCAGCCCCGGTGGGGCGGCACCGCGGTCGGTTCGATCACAACAGGGGCCGTCGAAGCCTGGGTGGCCGAGCTGCATGCACGCGGGCTGTCAGCGACCACCGTGCAGCGATGCTGGGGCGTTCTCGCCGGCATCCTCGCCTCCGCCGAACGCGACCTACTCGTTCCTCGCAATGTCGCTGCACGCGTGAAACTGCCGAAGAAGTCCTCCGCGTCGCGGCACTACCTCACCCACGAGCAAGTCGCGCGCCTCGCGGCATCGACCGACACCGAGGAGCACTCACTCATCGTGCAGTTGCTCGCCTACACGGGACTCCGCTGGGGCGAGGCGACTGCACTCCGAGTCCGCCACGTGAACCCGCTCCGTCGTCGTCTGCATGTCGATGAGAACGCCGTCACCGTGGGATCGTTCATCGTCGTCGGCACGCCGAAGTCTCACGAGCGCCGCACGGTTCCGTTCCCCTCGTTCCTCGCGCCAATGCTCGCCGACCAGACAGTCGGCCGCTCCGCAGACACTCTCGTGTTCGGCGACGGCGTCGCGCACATGAAGGCGTCGCACTCCGTCAACGGGTGGTTCGCGCGCGCCGTCCGGACCTGCCAGGCCGAGGGGGAGTTCCCGAAGGTCACGCCACACGATCTCCGTCACACGGCCGCCTCACTCGCCGTGCAAGCGGGCGCACACGTCAAGGCCCTGCAGCGGATGCTTGGACACGCGAGCGCGGCGATGACGCTCGACACCTACGCCGACCTGTTCGACGACGACCTCGATGGTGTGGCCGATGCGTTGGACGCAGCGAGGGAGAGTGTGGGCAAAATGTGGGCACGGGCCATTCCTGAGAACAAAGAAACACCCCGTCTCACCCGGGATTCCGGGGGAGACGGGGTGTCTATCAGGGTGGGCCCGGTGGGGCTCGAACCCGCGACCCGCGGATTAAAAGTCCGATGCTCTGCCCACTGAGCTACAGGCCCGATACCGTGCGACGGCACCGTCAAGGGTAGC
>JBQDJW010000427.1:0-3577 GCA_052086425.1 Pseudoclavibacter sp.
GGTCGGGGTGGTGTTCGCTCGTGGCGGCGGCGGGATCCTAGCGGCGCCGGCGCTTGCGTTTGCGCGAGGTCGAACGGGCTCGTCCACCGACGCCCGCCGAGGCCTTCTGGCGCGGCTTCGGCCTCTCGGTCGGCTTGTCGTCGTCGTCGATGCTGGCGGCGTCATCGGTGTCGTCGTCCGAGGGGTCGGAGTCTTCCTCGTCCCCCTCGTCGTCGATCCCGTTGTCGTCCGCGATAAACGAATCGTCGTCGTCGAGTTCGTCGTCCGCGGACGTGTCTCGGTCGTCCGGCTCCTCGTCCGCGCCCTCGAGCTCCCAGGGAGCATCGACGTCCGCAGTGCTCGCCCGCGACGCGCGCTCCGCGTCGGGGTCACCGGCCACGTCGCGCTTCCGGCGCCGACGACGCTTCGGCTCGATCGGCCCATCAGTGACCTCGACGTCTTCGCCGCGAAGCTTCCGCACGCGCTCGTCGATGCGCTTGATCCGCGTCTCGCTCGAACGGAGCCACGCGTACACGGGGCCCGCGAGGAAGATCGTCGACAGCGCGCCGACGATGATGCCGATGAACAGCGCGAGCGAGATGTCGCGCAGCGTGCCCGCACCGAGCAGCAGCGATCCGATGAAGAGGATCGCGGCGACCGGAAGGACAGCGACGATCGAGGTGTTGATCGAGCGCACGACCGTCTGGTTGATCGCGAGGTTGACGAGCTCCCCGAAGGTGCGAGAGCCATCCGGCAGGTGCTCCTTCGTGTTCTCGCGCACCTTGTCGAAGACCACGACGGTGTCGTACAGCGAATAACCGAGGATCGTGAGGAAGCCGATCACGGCCGCCGGTGTGAGCTGCACGCCGGTGATCGCGTAGACGCCCACCGTGACGACGATGTCGTGCACGAGCGCGGCGAATGCCGCGAGCGCCATCTTCCAGGTGCGGAAATACAGCGCCATGAGGACGGCGGCGAGCACGATGAACACACCGATGCCGATCGACATCTGCCGCGTGATGTCCTGGCCCCACGTCGGCCCGATCGTCGACACGGCGACGCTGGTGACGTCGACTCCGAAGGCGTCCGCGAGATCCTCGCGAAGGGCGGCGTTCTGCTCGGCGGTCAGCGACTCTGTCTGCACGCGCACATTGCCATCACCGACGACGGAGACGCGAGGCGGCGACTCGGTGTACTGCGTGGCGACCTCGGTGCCGACGACCTGGTCCGGGTTCGCCGACTCGGAGACCGTGAACTCGCTGCCGCCGGTGAACTCGATGCCGAGCTCGAGGCCGCCGCGAAGGAACGGGGTGGCAACCGCGACCGCCATCAGCACCGCGGCAATGATCACGAAGAGCCGGTGGCGTCCGACGAAGTCGAACGAGCGGTCGCCCGTGTAGAGGTCGTTGCCCAGTTTCTGGAAGCTTGCCATCAGGACTCCTCCCCGTTCGTCGTGGCGGCTCGTCGCCGGGCTCGGCGCCGTCGGGCGCGCTGCATCGCGGGGCTTTCATCCGTCGAGTCATCGTCGGATTCGTCGGATTCGTCGGATTCGTCAGCGTCGGCGTCGGCGTCTGGGTCGTCGTCGTTCGAGTCGTCAGATTCGGGCATCGAGTCGCCCGTCGAGTCCGAGTCGTCGGACTCGTCAGCGACGTCGGCCTCTTCGGGGGCGTCGTCGATCGCGTCGTCCGAATCGGGCTGCGAGTCGTCGGGTTCTTCAGCGTCGGCGTCGTCGGCGTCGTCGTCCGACTCGTCGTCCGTCCGCGACTCGGCCGAGTCGTCGCTCGTCGTCGCAGAGTCGGCGGCGTCCTGGTCGCGGGACTCGTCGTCGTCGTCAAGGTCGACGTCGTCTTCATCCTCGCGCTCGAGCGTTGCGGTCGCCGAGCGCGAGGATCCGCCGCGAGCACTCGTCGTCGTGGCCTTCTCGGCTCGCTTGCGACCGCGGCGCTTGCGCGTGGTCGTCTCTTCCTCATCCGGTTCGTCGTCGAGCACCTCGCCACGGGCCTCGGCGGCCTTGCGTTCGGCGAGGGTGCGACGCTTGGCCGCTTCGCGCGCGGCGCCCTTGCTGCCTGCCGCGGTCGGGCGGAACGAGCCACGGCCGCGGTACACCGCGCCAAGCGCCTCGGGGTCGAGGCCGGATGCGGGGTGTCCGCCCCCGAAGAATCGGGTGCGGGCGAGCAGCCGCATGAGCGGGTGCGTGAACATCGTCACCATGATCACGTCGATGATCGTCGTGATGCCAAGGGTGAGGGCGAAGCCGCGCACGTTGCCGACGGCGATGAAGAACAGGACGACGGAGACCAGCAGCGTCACCGCATCCGAGACCAGGATGGTTCTGAATGCGCGCGCCCAACCCGTCTCGACGGCGGATGGCAGACTCTTCCCGTCTCTCAGCTCGTCCTTGATGCGCTCGAAGTAGACGATGAACGAGTCGGCGGTGATGCCGATTGCGACGATGAGACCGGCGACGCCGGCGAGCGAGAGCCGATAGCCCTCTTGGCTGGAGAGCCACGTCACCACCAGGAACGTGATGCCGGTCGCGACCGCGAGCGAGGCGATCGTCACGAGTCCGAGCACCCGGTACTGGAAAATCGAGTACAGCACGACCAGCCCGAGGCCGATCGCCCCGGCGATGAGTCCGCTGAGGAGTTGTGACGTTCCGAGCGTCGCCGAGATGGTCTCTGACGACTGCGTCTCGAACGTGAACGGCAGCGCGCCGAACTTCAACTGATCGGCGAGGCCCTGCGCACCTTCCTCGGTGAACGATCCTTTGATCTGCGGGCGGCCGTCGGTGATGATGGCGTTCGTGGTCGGCGCAACGATCACCATGTTGTCGAGAGTTGCCGCGAACTGGTTCTGCGCCTCGGTGAGGGTGAACAGTCGCTGCGTCATCGTCTCGAACGCGGTGGTGCCTGCCGCGTCGAACTCGATGTTCACGGCCCACTGGTTCGTGGCGGCGCCCGTCGACGTCTGCACGAGGCCGGCGTTCGCATCCGAGATGTTCGAACCCGAGACTTCGACAGGGCCGAGGATGTACTTGTTGGTGCCCGTCTCGTCGCACGTGATGAGCGGCTCCGTCGGATCGACCTCCGCAGCAGGAAGGACATCGGTCGCGCAGTTGAACTGCAGGAAGTCCACGTACAGCGTGTCGTACACCTGGGCGAGGTCGCTCGGGTCGGTCGGCTCCGTCGGCGGTTCGGTCGTCAGATCCTCAGGCAGCATCTCCGCCGGAATGACCTGCGAGTTGGCAGCTGCGTCGGTGACGAGCACCGGGCGGAAGTCGAGGCGCGCCGAACTTTCGATGCGAGCGCGCGTCTGGTCGTCCATCTCACCGGGAACCGCGACGACGATGTTGCGCCCGCCCTGCGTGGTGATCTCGGCCTCTGAGACGCCGGCCGCGTCGACGCGCTGGCGGATGATCGAGACCGCTTGCTGCATCTGCTCGGCGGTCGGGTCGGCCGACCCCTCTGGGAGTTGCGCCTCGAGCACGATCTGCGTGCCGCCCTCGAGGTCGAGGGCGAGCTGCGGCAGCCAGGAGCCGCCCTGGAACGCGACTGCGAGCCAGTTCAGCCCGCCGAGCGCGAGAATGAGAATGAGCAGC
>JBQDJW010000428.1:0-3130 GCA_052086425.1 Pseudoclavibacter sp.
CGGGCCGTCCGGCTCTGGCTCCAGTACGATTCGGGCCCCAGTACGCTTCGGGCCCGGCAAGATCGGGCCGGTCGGATCGGGCCAGGCGGCCGGGGACCGTGAAGCTCAGTCGTCGATCGCGAACGCGCCCTTGCGGATGAGCGGCACGATCGTCTCCTCCGGCGACACCGAGCCGTGCTGGCCGATCACGTCGCGCTGCCCGCCCTGCATCCAGTCGGCGTAATAGGTGACGCCCTTGGTGGCCGCGACGATCACGTCGCCGAGCCGTGCCGCCGCATCCGGATGCACCGCTGCAGGATTGCCGTACCAGCCGGACTCGATGGCCTCGGCGCGCGTGAGGGCGATCGCGCGCGCGCCCTCGATCTCGTTCCAGACAGCGGCCATCGAGGCGGCGTCGGCCGCCGAGGCGTCATCGCCGAGCGACAGGTGTCGCAGCCTCGGCTCCCCCGCGACCGCGACGATGCCGTCGAGCAGCGGAGAAGCGGCTTCGATGTCGAGTTGGCGCTCGCGCGCGATGTCGATCATGCCGTGGTCGGCGGTCACGAGCAGCCCGACGTCGCTCGGCAGCTCGGCCACGAGCGTCGCGAGGGCGGCATCGGCCTCTTCGAGTCGGGCGAGCCACGCATCCGACTGCCAGCCGTACTTGTGGCCGGCTTGGTCGAGCTCGGCAACGTACAGGTACACCAGCGACCGGCCGGATGCCACGGTTTCGATCGTGCGTTCGATGCGATCCGCCATGGTCGCCCCGCTGACGTAGTCGGCCCCGCGCAGCGACGCGTCGGTCAGCCCGCTGCGCTCGTACTCGCCGAGGCCGACGACGACGGGTCGCACCTCGCCGCCGTCGCGGAGGGTCTCGAACACGGTCGGCCTCAGCTGCCACGTGAACGGGTCCATCGCGTCGCCCCAGCCCTTGAGCTGATTGCGCACCACCTTGGCCGGCCGGTCGTACAGCGAGTAGCCGCAGAGGCCGTGGGCGCCTGCCGGAGCCGCCGTCGTCAGCGTCGTGACTCCGGCGACGGTCGTCGATGGGAAGCTGTGCGCCGTGTGCTTCTTCGCCCAGCCGCGCATGAAGTGGCGGGCGTGCCCTGCGCGCGATCGGAGCATCCCGGCCCCGAGGCCGTCGACGAGCATGACGACGGCGGCGCGGACAGGCGGGAGGTCCAGCGACCCGGCCTCCGCACGCAACGCGGCAACGCAGTTCGGCAACACGTCGGCGAGCGTGGGCCGCCCCGTCGCGGGGCTCATTAGCATGGTCGACATCCTGCCCAGTCTTTCACAGTGGGCATTCATCACTTCTGCAACCAGGTACCCATGAGCCCCACCCCACCAACGCCCGCCTCGACTCCGGAAGAACGCATCGTCGACATCGACGTGTCTGCAGAGATGCAGACCTCGTTTCTGGAGTACGCCTACTCGGTGATCTATTCGCGCGCTCTGCCGGACGCACGAGACGGGCTCAAACCGGTGCAACGGCGCATCCTGTTTCAGATGCGCGAGATGGGGCTGCGACCCGACCGTGGCCATGTGAAGTCGGCGCGCGTCGTCGGCGACGTCATGGGGCGCCTCCACCCGCACGGCGACACGGCGATCTACGACGCGCTCGTGCGGCTGGCGCAGCCGTTCGTGCAGCGCGTACCGACCATCGACGGGCACGGCAACTTCGGCTCGCTCGACGACTCGCCCGCCGCCCCGAGGTACACGGAGGCGCGACTCGACGCGTCGGCCATGGCCATGACCGACGATCTCGACGAGGACACCGTCGACTTCGTCCCGAACTACGACAACTCGATCAAGCAGCCAGAAGTCCTTCCGGCGGCTTGGCCTCACCTGCTCGTCAACGGGGCGAGCGGCATCGCGGTCGGCATGGCGACGAACATGGTGCCGCACAACCTCGGCGAGGTCATCGCCGGGGCCAGGCACCTGCTCGAGAACCCCGATGCGACGCTCGACGACATCATGGCGTTCATCCCCGGCCCCGACCTGCCGTCGGGCGGCATCATCGCCGGGCTCGACGGTATTCGCGACGCGTACGAGACGGGGCGCGGCTCGTTCAAGACCCGCGCGGCCACGACGATCGAACGCGTCACGGCACGCAAACAGGGCATCGTCGTGACGGAGCTCCCCTATCTCGTCGGTACTGAGAAGGTCATCGACAAGATCAAGGACGGGGTACAGGCGAAGAAGCTCGCCGGTATCGCCGATGTCGCCGACCTCACGGACCGCACCCACGGGATGCGCCTGGTCATCGAGATCAAGACGGGATTCGCCCCAGAGGCGGTGCTCGAGCAGCTCTACCGGCACACGCCGCTCGAGGACACGTTCCACATCAACAACGTCGCCCTCGTCGGCGGCGGGCCGCAGACCCTCGGGCTCCTCGAGCTGCTGCGGGTCTATCTCGATCACCGCATCGATGTCGTTCGCCGCCGCAGCGCGTACCGCCTGGCGCGCCGCCTTGAGCGGCTGCACCTCGTCGAGGGTCTGCTCATCGCGATCGTCGACATCGACGAGGTCATTCAGATCATCCGCACCTCGGACGACAGCGCCGAGGCCTCGACCCGCCTGCAGCAAGTATTCGACCTCTCGGAGGCGCAGTCCGAGTACATCCTCGAACTGCGCCTGCGCCGTCTCACGAAATTCTCACGGATCGAGCTCGAGGCCGAGGCCGACGAGCTGCGGCGCGCGATCGAAGAGCTCGAGGCACTGCTCGGCGACGAGACGCTGCTGCGCGCGAAGGTGGGCGACGAGCTCGCCGAAGTCGCCGAACGATTCGCGACGCCCCGCCGCACCGTGCTGACCGAGGCGGCCGCGCTCCCGGCCGGCGCATCCGGCAAGCGCGCCGGTGCGGTCGCCGTCGATGCGTTGCAACAGGCGGATGCGCCGACGCGCGTGATCATGTCGGCCACCGGTCGCGTCCTCCGCGTCGACCTCGCCGAGCCCGGCTCTGCGATCGCGGCGCCCCGGCGTCGCTCGAAGCACGACGCGGTCATCTCGCGCGTCGAGACGACCGTGCAGGGCGATTTCGGCGTCGTCACCAACCGCGGCAGGCTGCTGCGACTGCCGGCGGTCGCGCTGCCATCGGCACCGGTCGCCTCGGTGCTGCTGAGTGCCGGCGTGAAGGCCCGCGACTACG
>JBQDJW010000428.1:3140-3574 GCA_052086425.1 Pseudoclavibacter sp.
CTACGCCGGCCTCACCGAGCGGGATGAGCGCGTCATCGGGCTCGTACCCGTCGATGGAGCCGAGCCGATCGCGCTCGTGACGGCGATGGGCGTCGTCAAGCGCGTCGCTCTCGGTGACTTCGGCAAGCTCGCCGAGGCCGAGATCATCGCGCTCAAGCAGGGCGACGAAATCGTCACTGCTGCCGTCGGGCGCGACGACGACGAGTTCGTGCTCGTGAGCGATGACGCGCAACTGCTGCATTTCTCCGCCACGGTCGTGAGGCCGCAGGGCCGACCCGCGGCGGGCATGGCCGGCATCAAGCTCGGCGACGGGGCCCGCGTGATCGCCGCGCGCATCCTCTCCCCCGCCGAGACCTCTCACGCCGCTGTCGTCACGGTCGCGTCTTCGTCGAGCGCGCTGCCCGGAACCGACACGGGCTCGGCGAAGGTGTCAG
>JBQDJW010000429.1:0-3572 GCA_052086425.1 Pseudoclavibacter sp.
CGCTCGCGGGTGCCGCTCGTGCCGAAGAACACGGGGAGCAGGAGGGCCGCGAGCCCCACGCCGATGAGGAAGACGACCCAGCCCGTCGCGAACCACAGGGCGATACCTGCCACGAGCCCGCCGATGGCGAGCATCCGTCGCCGACGCGATAGGCGCATCCGCACCCTGCCCGTGAAGAACCGCGGCGGACGGGCCGGGCCGGTATCGCCGGCGGGGAGCGCGCCCGCGACGATCAGTAGCGCCCCGACGACGCCGACTGCGGCGCACACTGCCATGAACGCGCCCACGCTACGTTTCCTCGCCCATCCGGTCTCCGCGCAGCACCGCGCGCTCGAATCCGGCCGCCTCGAGCGCTTCGAGCGTCGCCGCGGTCGGCAGCGCCGTCGCGCGCAGCGGCCCGTTCGGAGTCGCCCGCGCGAAGATGTCGGCCGCGATCGGTCGGGCGACGCCGTCGCCGCTCTCCTCGCCCGGCTGCACCTCGGCGATGTGCGTCACGACGCGGTGCGGCCGGCCACGCGCGTCGCGCACGCGGCGCACCTGCACGATCAGGTCGATGTGGCGGGCGATCTGTCGGTATGCGTAGGCGTCCGTGGTGCCGAGCGATTTGAGCGTCAGGCCCGCGAGGCGCTCGATCGTATCGGTCGGCGAGTGCGCGTGGATCGTCGACAGCGACCCGACTCCCGCTTGCATCGCCTGGAACATCGCGTCGACCTCGTCACCGCGCACCTCGCCAACGATGATGCGCTCGGCGTTGAGGCGCAGCGCCTCTTCGAGCAGGTCGACGAGCGTGATCTCGCCGGCCCGGCGCCCGCCGGCGCCTGACCCCTCGCCCTGGCCCGGCCGGTATTGCAGCGGCGTGACGATGCGGTGGCGGTCGCCCATGCGGTCGAGGTGCAGCTCGCGCTCCTTCTCGATCGTGACGATCTCCTCATCGGGAGGGATGCACCCGGCCAGGGCCCTGACGAGCGTCGTCTTGCCCGCTCCCGGCGCGCCCGCGACCACGATGCTGAGGCCGGCGCGCACCGCCGCGTCGAGCAGTGCGGCCGCGTCGGCGCTCAGTGTGCGATGCGTCGACACGAGATCGTCGAGCGAGATGTCGACGAATCGGTGGATGCGTACGACGATTTTCGGGCGGGGCGAGATCGGCGGATGCACGGCCGCGAGGCGGGCGTTTCCCGGCAGATCCATGTCGAGGATCGGCGTCGATGGCGTGAAGCTCCGCCCGTCTTCGCCGCCGCGCTGCGCGAGGAACGCGATGTCGGCGATGAGTTCGGCGTCCGATTGCGCGATCGGCTCGTGGCGTTTTCGCGTGCCGTCGGCGTAACTGACCCACACGGAGTCGTAGCCGTAAATGTCGATGTTCTCGACCATCGGGTCGTCGACGAGCGGTTGCAGGCGGCCGAGCTTGAAGAGCGCGTCGAAGATCGACTGCGCCACGAGCGTGCGCGTCGACGAGTTCCACGCGGCCGCGGCTCCGCCGACGGCGATCTGGTCGTCCACGTGTCCCCGGATGACCTCGGCGATGTGCGCCTGCGCGCTCGCGCGCTGGCGTTCGTCGGTCATGTTCGGGTCGTCGTGCATCGCCTGCGTCAGCAAGGTCGACACCGCGCCGCGAAGCCGTTGCACGACATCCCAGTCGACGCGACCGGGCGCGGCCGACCGCGCCTCCGGTTCCGGATCGACCCGTGCGCCGGTCGCGGCGTCGCCGCGGTCCGGCCCTGCGAGATAGGCAGGCGGTCCTTCCGGTGAACCCTTGGCGACCCATGGGCCGGATGCTCCGGTCGAGTCCGCTCGAATATCGCGACGACCGTCGAGTCGTGTCGCGCGGTCCGGATGCGCGGGCGCGGCGACGCGGCTCGACCCGGAAGCGTACCCCGCAGCCCCGGGTGCACTCACCGGAGGACGGAACAGGGGCAGCGAGGCGATTCCCGCATCCGGCAATCGCGGCTGCCACTCGTCGAGCGGCGTGATCGCGGGTGCCGGCGGAGCCTGCGGTGCCGGGGCTGCCTGCGGTGCCGGGGGTGCTTGGATTGCCGGCGATGCCGGGCTCGCCGGAGCTGCCGGCGCGACGGGTGCGCCGACCTGAGCCGGCGCTGTTGCTGCTGCCGGGGCTGAGGACACCGCAGCGCCCACGGCATCCGTCGCCATCGGACTTCCGGCACCTGGCGCTGCACCCGCCCGCTCGCGAGCTGCGCGCTCCGACCGTCTTGAGCGGCGGATGCCGTCGCGGTTCGCATCGCCCTGCGCGTCTCTTTGCGCGTCTCGCTGCTCGTCGAGGTGCTCGTCGCGCGTGAAGTTCGGCCAGGTGCTCACCGATCGCTCGCCCCCTCGCGTGAACCGGCGGCAGCCCGGTCGGATGCCCCGCTACCAGTCACGGCCGAAGAGCGCGCCTGCGACGTTGTCAGTCGGTCCCGCTGGCCGGAAGCCGCGTTGGCGACATCGTGCGCGATCGAGGAGAAAGCGCGCTCGAGGGCCGCGCGTTCACGACGCGGCCCAGTCGTCGCGGGCGCCCCGAGCGAGTACACGCTCGCCGCCCCCGGCGCGTACGGCACGGTTCCGGCGACCGGCGCGCCCGCCGCGCGCCGGATCTCGCCCGCGGAGTAGTTCTCGGCCGCCCGCTCGACGAGCACGAGCCGCAGGGCGGCGCTGTGACCGACGTCGTCGAGAGCCGCCGCGAGGTCTCCGATCCTGGTCGAGGTGGTGGCGGTCGGGGCCGTCGTCGCCGCGACATCCGGGAGCGCCGTTCCCATGACGACGAGCGCGAGTTCGGCGGCCGTGATGAGCGTGGCGCGGGGGTCGTGCGCGTCGCACCGGCCGAGGTCGACGAGGACATCGGTGCCCGCCGCGTCGAACGCCGTCAGTACGGGGAGCAGGTCGCCCCAGAACGCGGCGGCACCGCGCGCGGCTCCGAGCGTCGAGAAGCCGGGGACGACCCTGCGGTCGGGGGCGAGTTCGAGCGAGTTCGCCCACACCATCGGCGCGTCGAGCTCGCCGTGCATCGATGCGCTCGCGAGGTTCGTGAGGCCGACGCGGTGCGCGACCTGGCCGCGAAAGCGCCCGGCGAGGATCGAGCTCGTCGTCGCGATGTCGGCCTCGATGAGCACCGCGGTGCGGGGCCAGTGCATGGCGAGCCCGACCGTGAGGGTCGTGGTGCCGGGGGAGTGGCCGAGGGAGCCCAGGGTGATGAGCGCCACAGGGTCACGCCTCGTCCGGGCCGGTCGAACCGTCGAGCACGATCGCCAGCCTGCCCGTCGCGGCCCGCGCGGCGACCTCCGCCGCGATCGAGTCGGGCACGACGACATCGACGACGAGACCGCCGGTGCGGTCGTCGGGACGCGTCGCGAAGACGACGGCGTCGATCGTCGGCGGAGGCTCGGTCGGAGGTTCGCCCTGGGCGACCGGTGTCGACACGAGGCGAACACGGTCGCCCGCGCGCAGCCCGGTTGCCGGGACCTGCGCGGTCGAGACGGCGATGCCGACGATGGACGTGCCGGGATCGAGGGGCAGCGCTGCCTGCATGCTGCTCGTCGTGAGCAGTGACCCGGCCGCAAGGTCGACGGCGGCGTGCTGGC
>JBQDJW010000430.1:0-3572 GCA_052086425.1 Pseudoclavibacter sp.
CCGCGAAGGCGTCGACGCCGCGCTCCGCGAGGGCCGCTCGACGGTGCTCGTCGGCCCGAACGGGGCAGGTAAGACGACCCTCGCGCTCACCCTCGCCGGTCTGCTGCGTCCGCTCGGCGGCGAGGTGACCGCAGCATCCGGACTCGCGGCGGCCGCCGGGCCGAACCCGCACCGGTGGCGGTCGCGCGAGCTGCTCACCCGCATCGGCACGGTGTTCCAGCAGCCCGAGCACCAGTTCGTCGCGCCGACGGTGCGCCGTGAGCTCGAGGTCGGGCCCCGCGCGCTCCGCCGAGATCGCGCTGTGATCGACGCGACCGTCGGCGAACTGCTCGCGGCTCTCCGACTCGAGCGGCTGGCAGAGGCAAACCCGTTCACGCTCTCGGGCGGCGAGAAGCGGCGGCTCTCGGTCGCGACGGCGCTCGCGACCGCGCCCCGCGTGATCGTGCTCGACGAGCCGACGTTCGGGCAGGACCGCGAGACCTGGCGCGAACTCGTCACGCTCATGGCGCGGCTCGTCGCCGACGGCACGACCCTGCTGTCGGTGACGCACGATGCCGCGCTGATCGACGCGCTCGGCGACGACGTGCTGCGCATCGACGAGCTCGGGGCGCCCGCATGAGCGCGCCGGCCGAGGGTGGCGTTCGTCCGGAGGCGGATGTCGGGGCAGAGGCTGAGACCACGGCGGGCGCCTCGCGCGTGCCGCCGGAGCTCCTCGAGACGGGTACGCGCTTCATCGACCGCGTCAACGCGGTCACACCGTTTGGCGCCGCGGTCGTCTACACGCTCCCGCTGCTCGTGACGATCGATGCGGTCAGCGCGCTCGTCGCTCTTGCGGCGACGCTCGTGCTGCTCGCGTGCGCCGGCGTCGGGCCGCGGCGCGTGCTGCGCCGCGCGTGGCCAATGCTCATCGCGGCACCCGTCGCCGCCACGAGCATGCTGCTCTACGCGGCGCCGGGCGGCCGCAGCTACGGCTCGTTCCTGCTGGCGGAGATTACCGACAACTCGATCGAGCTCGCCGTCGCGATCGGCCTCCGCGTGCTCGCGGTCGGCGTGCCGACGCTCGCGCTGCTCGGCGGTATCGACACGACGCGGCTCGCCGACGGGCTCGCCCAGGTGGTGCGCCTCCCGTCTCGGTTCGTGCTCGGGGCGCTGGCCGGCGTGCGGCTTTTCGCCGTGTTCGGCGACGAGTGGGAGTCGCTCGTGCAGGCGCGCCGGGCGCGCGGACTCGGCGACCGGCACGCGATCGCACGCGGGTTCGGCATGGCGTTCGCACTGCTCGTGCTCGCGGTGCGGCGCGGCGGCGCGCTCGCGACCGCGATGGAGGCCCGCGGTTTCGGGGCCGGCCGGCGCACGTGGGCGCGTCCGTCGCGCCTCGGCGTCCGTGACGCCGTCGTGATCGGCTTCGCGGTGCTCGTGCCTGCGGCGGCGCTCGCCATCGCCGTTGCGACCGGGAGCTTCCGACTGATCGGCGTGGGATCGTGACCGCGCCTCGGGGAAGGGCGTCGCGCATCCTGCTTATCGACGGACGCTCTGGCTCGGGCAAGACCACGCTCGCCGACCGGGTGGCACCGCTGCTCGGCGCCACCGTCGTGCACCTCGACGACCTCTACCCCGGCTGGTCGGGGCTCGATGCGGGCAGCCTCGCGTCGACCTGCGAGGTCGTGCAACCGCTCGCCGACGGGCGCGACGCCCGCTACCGCCGGTGGGACTGGCACGCCGACCGTTACGGGGACGAGGTGCTCGTCGAAGCGGGCGGCACCGTCATCGTCGAGGGTTGCGGCGCACTGTCGCGCGCGAACCGGGCGCACGCGGACGTCGCGCTCTGGCTCGACGTCGACGAGACGCAGCGGCGCGACCGCGCGACGACGCGCGACGGCGACGACTGGTGGTGGGGGATCTGGCGTGACCAGGAGCGCGACTTCTACGCGCGCGAGGGCTCTCAGGGGCTCGCCCAGCTCGTGTGGCGGTGGTGACCTGCGGCCGAGGCGGTGCGCGGGGCCCCGTCCTATCCCCAGCCGAGGCGGTGGAGCTCGGCGTCGTCGATGCCGTAGAAGTGGGCGATCTCGTGCACGAGGGTCGTGTGCACCTCGTCCCGCAAGTGCTCCTCGTCGTCGCAGAGCGCGAGCAGCGGTTCGCGGAACAGGACGATGCGGTCGGGCAACTCGCCGAACCCGTACTGCCCGCGGTCGGTCAGGGCGAACCCCTCGTAGACGCCGAGCAGGCCGAGCGAGCCGTCCTCCGGTCGATCTTCGACCTGGAACACGACGTTGTCGAGGCCGTCGACCATCTCATCCGGCAGCTCATCGAGCTCGTCGACCACGAGCGCCTCGAAGGCCTCGGCGTCCATCTGCATCGCCATGCCCGCCATTCTGGCGTACGGCGCGTTCAGAAACCCCGGGCGGGCTACTCTGCGGCGCCGGTGTAGAAAGCGGTCGTGCGTTCCTGCGCCGCGCGGGCGTCTGCCTCCGGGGTGCCCCCGGCGATCGATGCGTCGCCCCACGCCCGGCTGCTCTCCGTGACAAAGGCGAGCCCCGCGTCGCTCGCCGCCCATTCGCTCGTCGCGGGCGACGCATCCGGCCCTGCTGCGATGTACTGCTGCAGGCCGACGAGGGCCAGGTCCCAGCCGACACCGGTCGCACCCGGCCCGTATTCGTGCCAGAAGTCGGCGGGAATGGTGCCCTCGTGCTCGAGCGTGAGCCGCGTGACGGCGGCGGATCCGGTCTCGCCGTCTGCGTCGCCGACTGCGCCGGCCTCGGCCAGCGTGATCGAAACGAGCGAGAATCCGCCGTCGAACTCCCACGTCACGGTGAACGATTCGAGCGGTTCGCAGGCCTCGACCGTGCCGCCGGCATTGCCCTCGACCTGGAACTGTCCGCCGCGCCGCAGGTCGCCCTTCACCGGCGCGAACCAGCCCCCGAGACGCTCGGGCTGCGTCAGCGAGTCCCACAGCTCCGTGGCAGGGGCGGCGAAGTCGCGACTGAGTTCGACCGACACGGTGGGGCCCATCGCCTCGCCGCCGGCCGCGGCGATCGTGATGCGGCGCGCGACCGCCTCGCCGCCGGTGGCCGCGGAATCCTGGATGCGATTGTTCGTGTCTGAAGTCATGGCACGTCCTCGTCGTCGGCGCGGTGTCGTGTTCGACAGCGTCGTGCGGGCGATCGGCTGCCGGCCACCATCCTGCGACAACTTCGTGAACCTTTCCCGGCACGCCGTCATATTTCGCGACGAATGGGCGGCCTCGGGCGGCTGAGGTTCCTGCGGATCCAGTCCGCGAACTTGTGATCGGGAGCCGAACCTCGCGAAAGACACTCGTGGTGCGCACCGCGCACATTCACCGCGGCGGGTTCGGCCAGGGCCGGACCCTGACGAAGGAGGCAGGACATGGGACTGTTCGATCGAGCGAAGAACGCCTTTGGCGGCGGCGACATGGCCGCCCAGATGCAGGCGGCGCAACAGCTCGTCAACCAGCAGATGGCGCAGGCGGGCTACGGCAACATCGCGAACGATCCGGCCGCGGCCGCCGCCGCGATACCGCAGATGCAGGCCGACAGCAGCACGATGAACGCATACGG
>JBQDJW010000431.1:0-3561 GCA_052086425.1 Pseudoclavibacter sp.
TCGCACGAATGATTCCGAATGCGTCCTTCCTGCGCATCCGCGGCGGGGGACACGAAGCGCCACCGCCGCACGCGTGGGGCGACGTCGTGCGGGCGATCGTCGACCTCGTGCGCGGTCACCTCGACGGCCCAGATCACCGATCGCGGCGGTGAGACCTCGAGGCAATCGACCTTATTCGTCCCTGAGGAACTCGGCGAGAATGTCGTTGAACGTGTCGGGTTGGCACAGTGGCGTTGGATCATTCGAGTCGGGGACCCGAATGAGTCGCGTGCGAGGCACGGCGCGCCGGAGCTCCTCCATGAAGGCTATTGATCGCGGCCAGGAGCTTTCGCCGACGACGGCGAGCACCGGGAAATTCGACGCTTTCAGCGCGTGCGAGTAATTGACGAGGGAGATCGCCAAACGGCTCTTGAACGCGTCGATCGATCGAAGACGTGTCACCGCCGCGGAAAGGTATTCGGCAGCCAGGGGCCACCGGCGGTATTCCCGCTTCATGATCCGAGAAAGCGTCGTCGGCGGGAGGAAGTTCGAAATCGATCCCGCATACACGGATGCGAGCCACAGCGCTTTCCCGATGGTGGTCGGGCGCGTGTTGCTGTAGGAATCGACCACGACAAGGCGTTCGACGCGTTCCGGGTGCCGAGCAGCGAAGTGCTGCGCGATGACGCCGCCGAAACTGACGCCGCAGATCGTCGCGCGTTCTTCGGCCAGGTGAGTGAGTAAGCGCGCGATATCGTCGGCGATTTGATCCCGCACTCCCGACCACCCCGAAATGCGACCTGACCGGTCGACGCCTCTGGCATCGAACACGATGACGCGGTGGTCTCGGGAGAACAGCTCGACTTGCGACGCCCACATGCCGGCCCCGGCACTGATCGCGTGGATAAGTACCAGTGGACGTCCGTTGCCGTGGCTCTCGTAATAGATCGGCGTGCCATCGGAGTCAAGCACCGGCATCAGCGTTGTGCCACCTTGTCGCAGGCGACGCGCCCCGCCGGATTCGGCGCAGAAGAGCGTGGCACGGGTGT
The DNA here is from genome assembly GCA_052086425.1 of Pseudoclavibacter sp. GTDB lineage: Bacteria > Actinomycetota > Actinomycetes > Actinomycetales > Microbacteriaceae > Pseudoclavibacter. The sequence goes on from JBQDJW010000431.1 coordinate 1,029, forward strand.
CGTGTCCGGCGTTGAACGCATGCCCGGGAACATACACAAGGGACGTTTCGGCCCCGGCGCACTCGAGTCGGCGGCGGGCCTTCACTGCCTCAGCGCATGTCGCGCCACTGCTGAACGATTTCCGGGAGCTTGCTGCGGAGGAAGGCGAAGAAGTCAGCGGTTTCGGTGAGCCTGTTCGCCGCGTGCTCGTCGTCGGCTGCGTCGGCGCCGTCGGACAGGATCCCCTCGAGTGTTCGAAGAGCGTCGTCATTGTGGGCGACAGCCTCCATCCAGGCGTCGGGTCGAACCTCGTAGACGATCTGCCGATCGCTCCGCCTGGTCACGTCGACGAGCCCGAGCGTTCGGAGCATCTTCGCACCGTTGGAGACCGCCGACGGGCCGACGGCGAGTTGTGCGGACAGTTCGGCGGCTGACCGTGTGCCCGATGGTGTCGCCATCAATGCGGCGAAGATCCGCGCCGACATGCGCGGCCATCCCGATTGCGCGAGCACATCCGCGAACCTCTCGACGAATTTGCCGTCTCGTTCCGTCATCGTCGGCCCTCTCTCTGCGCGTTGGCCCTCGCCGCGACATTCTATACAGCATTCACGGAGTTCACGAACTACGTGTATTATAAGAATCATGGCCAACCATGTGGAGCTGCAGCAGATCACCAAATCGTTCGGGCGCACGCGCGCGCTCGATGGCTTCGACTTGGCGGTTCGACCGGGGGAGGTGCACGGACTGCTCGGGCCCAACGGGGCGGGCAAATCGACCACCATTCGCATCCTGCTCGGAATGCTGCATGCCCAAGAAGGGCGAGCGCGCGTGCTGGGGCAGGATCCCTGGATGGCCGCACCCGAGGTTCGCGCCCGACTGGCGTACGTGCCGGGAGACGTGAGTCTCTGGCCGAACCTGACCGGCGGCGAGATCATCGACCTGCTCGCAAGGATGCACGGCGGCGAGGACCGCGCTCGACGCGACGCGCTCATCGAGCGGTTCCAGCTCGACGCGACGAAACGATCTCGCACCTATTCCAAGGGCAATCGACAGAAGGTCGGCCTGATCTCGGCGTTGAGCGTCACCGCCGAGCTATTGATCCTGGACGAGCCGACCTCAGGGCTGGACCCACTGATGGAGGACGTCTTCAAGCAGTGCATCAAGGACGCGCGCGATGAGGGGCGCACGGTGCTGCTCTCGAGTCACATCCTCTCGGAGGTCGAGCAACTCTGCGATCGGGTGAGCATCGTCAGAGCGGGAAGGGTCGTCGACGTCGGTACGCTCGCCGAATTGCGCGGCCACGGCGCGACCGTGGTGAACGCGACCCTCACGCGAATACCGGCAGGTCTGGAACAGCTCCCGGGCGTCGAGAATGTCTCCATCGACGGACATCGAGTCGAGCTGACCACGACCGCGTTCGACGACGTGATGGCGCTGTTCGCCTCGTGCGGGATCGAAGTCCTGATCGTGGCGCCTCCGACGCTCGAGGACCTCTTCCTGCACTACTACGAACAGGACGGTGCCGACCGGGACCGAGTCGGAGCGTCGGCGTGAGCACGGGGACCGCCCTCGTCGGAACCCGCGCAATGCTGGGTCTCACGCTGCGCCGAGAACGCCTCAACGGAACCGCCTGGTACCTCCTCACAGGGCTGTTGCTAGTAGGGATTGCTGCGGGCATCGTTGCCACCTATCCGACATCCGCGGACAGAGAGGCGCTCGCCGCATCCGTCAACGCCAGCGCGGGCGAGCTGTTCATGATCGGCCCCATCTCCAGTACGGACGTCGGAGGGGTCGGCTTGTGGCGGATGCTCGGGATCGCGGCGATCTTCGTGAGTCTCGCATCCGTCATCGTCGTGGTTCGCAATACCCGTGCGCTGGAAGAGCGCGGAACCAGTGAGATGCTCGGCTCGGCGGCCATCGGCAGAGCCGCCCCGCTCGTGGCTGCGCTGAGTCTCGCCGCGCTCGGGTCATTGGTGACTGGAATCATGGTTGTCTCGGGCTTCCTCGCCATCGGCGCATCCGTGGTCGGGTCACTGCTCGTCGGGGCGCAAGTGGCGCTTTTCGGGGTACTCGCCGCCGCCGTTGCGAGCCTGACGTCGCAGATCGTGCAGACCGCACGAGCCGCGATCGGCATCGCCGTCGCCGTGGTCGCCGCATTCTTCGTCCTGCGCGGCGCTGGTGACGCCGTCGGCGGGAGTGCGTTCTGGCTTTCGCCGTTCGGGTGGATCGCCGCGGTCCGGCCATTCGCGCTCGACAATGCGTGGATGCTGCTGCCGTCGCTCGCGCTCACCGTCGTGCTCGCCGCCGTCGCGATCCGGCTCGGCTCGGGGCGGGATCTGGGCGCGGGGCTGCTGCCCGAACGCGTCGGGCCGGCGCATGCCGCGGCGTCGCTGCGCGGCCCGTTCTCGCTCGCCGCGCGCACCAGCCGCGGGACGGTCATCGGGTGGGCGGCCGGGGCGTTCGTCATCGGAGCCCTGATCGGCGGCGTTGCAACGACCGTCGACGACCAGATCGATCTCACCATCGGTGGACAGGCGGCCGGCGGCTCTGGCCT
>JBQDJW010000432.1:0-583 GCA_052086425.1 Pseudoclavibacter sp.
GTCGGGATGCCCTCTGGCGCGATGGCGGCAGGCGGGAGGGCCGCCGGCGCGCCCGCCGTACCGTTGCCCAGCTCGCTGGTCCCGCGCACGCCGCCGGTTTCGCGCATCCGGCCGTCATCGATGCCGGCCTCGCGCATCCGGGCAAGCAATGCGACGCACGCCGCGTGCACCGCCGTGCCGGCGACCGTAATGCCCGTCGACGCGAACGCGCCGGTGTCGTGCTCGACGAGGTCGGTGTCGGCGTGGCGCAGCGCGATGCGCGACACGGGCACGTCGAGCACCGACGCCGCGATCTGCTGCAGCACGACGGTCGAGCCGTTGCCGAACTCGGCTGTGCCGGCGCGCACGACGAACGTGCCGTCGGGCATGGCGGTCGCGGTCGCGTTCGAGATGTGCCCGTTCGGCGCGAGCGTCGAGAGCCAGGCGACCGCCATGCCCTCGCCGACGCGCCAGTTCGCGCCCTCGGGGGCGGCGACGCCGTTGCCGCGCCGCAAAGCGCCCTCGGCGAGGTCGAGGCACTGATCGAGGCCGTAACTGCCCCAGCGCATGTCGGCCTCCGGCAGCGGATCGCCGTTGCGGATCA
>JBQDJW010000432.1:593-3537 GCA_052086425.1 Pseudoclavibacter sp.
CGCCGGCGCAGCTCGAACGGGTCGAGGTCGAGGCGCTGCGCAAGCAGGTCCATGGCCGACTCGACCCCGAGCATCGTCTGCCCGAGCCCGTAGCCGCGGAATGCGCCAGACGGCACGTTGTTCGTGTAGACGACCTCGCCGGTCACCTCCCTCGCGGGGACGCGGTAGAGCGTGAGCGCGTCGCCGCATGCATGGAAGAGGACGCCGCGCGAATGGTTGCCGTAGGCGCCCGTGTCGCTCAGCACGTCGAGCTTGGCCGCGAGCAGCTGCCCGTCGCGGTCGGCCCCGAGCGTGACGCGCACGCGCATTGGGTGGCGGAACGAGGCGCGCGCGAACTGATCGGCGCGAGTGAACTCGTAGGTGACGGGGCGGCCGAGGTCGAGCACGGCGAGCGCGACGAGGTCTTCGGCGAAGAGCTCCTGCTTGCCGCCGAAACCGCCGCCGACCCTGGCGGTGTGAACCCGGATGCGGTCACGGTCGCGGCCGAAGATGCGGGCGAGCTCGTCGCGAATGAGGAACGGCACCTGTGTGCTCGACCGGATCACGAGGCGGCCGTCATCCTCGATCCAGCCGACCGCGCCGTGCGTCTCGAGCTGGGCGTGGGAGACGCGGCTGGTCTGCCACTCGCCCTCGACGACCACGTCGCTGGCGGCGAGCGCCGCTTCCACGTCGCCTTCGCGCTCGTGGATCGACAGGATGACGTTGCGCGCGGCGTCGTCGACGCGGTCGTCAGGGGTGCGATCGGGGTGGATGCGAGGGGCGCCAGGCGCGCGCGCCGCTTCTGGTTCGAAGACGGGCGGCAGCGGCTCGTAACCGATCTCGAGGGCGGCGCATCCGGCGTCGGCCGCCGCCGCGCTCTCCGCGACGATGGCCGCGACGCGCTGGCCGACGTGGCGCACGACGTCGTCGAGCATCCTGGTGTCGTCCGGGTCGTCCTCGCGGTGTTCATGTCGCCCGGTCGAGTACCGGATGCTCGGGGCGTCTTCGTGCGTGTAGATGGCGATGACGCCGGGGGTCGCGAGTGCGGCGGCGCGGTCGATGCGCGTGATGCGGGCATGGGCGTGGGGCGAGCCGACGACGCGCAGGACGAGCGTGGCGGTCGGCGCGGTGCCGTCTGGCAGTGGCGCGTCGAGTGTGTACGGCTCGAGGCCCTGCACGATGCGGCGAGCGGCGGGCGGTGCCATCGACGTGCCGATGCGGCCGGCGGCTTCTTGGCGTGTCTCATCTGGGGTCGGCGCTGCCGTTCCCTCAGGGATCGGTCGCGCACCGGACCCGGTCTCTCGCACCCTCCCCGGCCCACAGGGGGCGGTCCGCCCGCCGACGGCGCGCCCGATCGCCTCGCGGATCGGACGGTACCCCGTGCAGCGGCAGAGGTTGCCCTTCATGCGGCGGTCGAGGTCGGGCAGGTCGACCTCGTCGAGTGTCGACGCCGTCACGGCCATGCCGGGTGTGCAGAATCCGCACTGAAACCCGAAGCCCTCGGCGATCTCGCGCTGCACCGGGTGAAGCTCATCGCCGGGCGCGAGGCCGGCCGCGGTCGTGACCGAGGCACCCTCGGCGCGCATCGCCGGAATCAGGCACGAATGAACGGGCTCGCCGTCGAGCAGCACCGAACATGCGCCGCAGTCGCCAGCGTCGCATCCCTTCTTGACCTCGGTTCGGCCGTGCTCGCGAAGCAGCGTGCGCAGGCTCTGACCTGGCGCGGGCGTCGCGTCGACGGGGGAGTCATTGACCTCGAACCTCATACGGCGGCCTCCGTGCCTTTCCTGGCGGCGGCAACTGCGGCGGTCGGTGCGCCAGAGACTGCGCTGGGCCCGGCCGCGCCGACCCTCGCGAACTCGGCGTCGGCGCCCTCGCCGTCCGCCTCGAACTCGCGACGCAAACGCTCGGCGAGCACGGCGGTGACGCCCCGGCGCCAGTCGGCCGATCCGAGCGGGTCGGTGTAGTAACGGGGCGCGCCGGCGACCGCTTCGGCGAGCTCGACCGGCGACGGGAGTGCGGGGAATCGCAGCACGACGGGCGCCTCGACGGCCGCGGTCAGTCCGACGACGCACGAGCCGTCCCCATCGACCCGCATCGTCACGACGGAGCCCGACCTGCCGTGTTCGGCGAGCGCGATCTTCGCGAGCCGCGCGCGGGAGCACAGGGCGTGCGCCGGGATCCGCAACGCGCGCAGTACCTCGCCGGGCGCGAGCGACGTGCGCCCGTTGCCGGTGACCAGCTCGGCGACGGGCGCGACGCGCACGCCGCCGTCGCGCATCCATACCTCTGCCTCGCCGTCGAGCGCCGCCGCGAGCGCGACCATGCCGGCAGCCGCGAAACCTCGGCAGACGTTGCCGCCGACGGTCGCGGTGTTCCAGATCTTGAAGCTCGCGAGTAGCGCGTTCGCCGCCTGCGGCATGAGGCTCGCCGCGAGCCAGTCGCGCGGAACCGCGTCGCCGCCCGCCCAGGCGACGAGTGAGGCGATCGTGCACGTCGCGCCGACGCGCAGGCCGGTTGGCGTCGCCTCGAGTTCGTCCCAGTCGAGCGTGGCGAGGTCGACGAGTCCGGTGGTGCCGGGCTGCGGCTCGCTCATGAGCCAGGTTCCGCCCGCGAGCAGAGCTTCGCCTGGGGCGAGCGCGAGGTCGGCGCGCGTACGGGCCCGCCGATAGCTCGTGATGCTCGTGAGATCCACGGATGCTCCCCTTTCGCCTCGAGATCGGCCGCGGGTTCGTGCCCGCCGCTGTGTCGAAAGGCAACCACCGGCACGTTGCCCGAATGTTTCCGTGACCAACATTTCGGGTTTCGCGTGACGGGGTGACGGATCCGTCGCGATCCGTCGTCACGGGCGACCGCGTCGAGCGCCGACTCGGCCCCTGGACGTGCCATCTGAATCGACTGAGCGGCACCCCCAGGCGAAATAGCCGCCTGGAGTGGCGCTGAGTCGATTCAACTTGCAGCGACG
>JBQDJW010000433.1:0-3533 GCA_052086425.1 Pseudoclavibacter sp.
TCCTCATCGTCCTGGCCCTGATCGTGACTCGCGTCGCTTCCCGGGAGGGACTGACTTCCGAGCTGCTCACTCGCGGCGCAGGGTTCGGCACCGTCGGATCGGTGCTCACCACCGTGATCTACGCTGGCACCTTCGTGATCTACGCGGGCACCGAAGGTCAGATCCTCGCGAGTTCGATCGATCTCATCTGGGATCTGCCGAACTGGATCTGGTACGTCGTCGTGGCGGCGATGTTCCTGCCGATGGCCTGGAACGGCATCAGCTCGATGACGAAGATCCTCACCTGGACGATCCCGGTCTACTTCATCCTGCTCGTCGTGGCGATCGTGATCGCCTGGAACAACTCTGGGGGGATGCCCGAGGGCATGTTCACGGCGCTTCCTGAAGGAGCGACAGGCGGCGCGGTGGGCGTGCTCGGCGTCATCGCCGCGCTCGCGGGCACCGTCGGCATCAACCCCTTCGAGGCATCCGACTACAACCGCTTCATCCGGGGGAGCGACTTCAAGAAGAAGGCTCTCGTGACGGTCGTGCTCCCGTATGCACTCCTCTTCTTCGTCGCGATCCCGCTCGGCTTCTACTTCACCCTCGCCACCGGCCAGTTCGACCCCTCGATCTACTTCGTCGGCCTCCTCGGCCTTCTCCCCGGCGTGCTGCTGGCGTGGGTGTCACAGATCCGCGTGAACCTCACCAACCTGCACGTGAGTTCGGTCGCCTTCACATCCGGGGCCGAGATTGTCGGCGTCCGCCGGCTGGGTCGTCGCTTCTGGCTCGTCGTAGTGACCGCCGCATCGGTCGCGCTGATGGCATCCGACGTCATCGGGAACCTCACCACCTTCCTCGAATGGACCGGCATCTTCCTGCTGGCGTGGCTCGCGAGCATCGTGGCGGACATCGTTGTCGTGCGGGGATGGCTGCGAATCGTGACCGGTCCGATCGAGTACCGCGCGTCGCATCTGCGCCGCTACAACCCCGTGGGAATCACCGCGCTGCTCACGGCGACGATCGCCGGATCGCTGATCTGGCTGTTCGCGAACGATCCCGCCGTCCGCAGCCTCGCTGCCTACATTGGCTTCGCGATCGCATTCGTCGTCCACATCGCGATGGCCCTCATCACCCGCGGGCGCACGTACTTCGCCGACCCGACCGACGAGCGCATCTCGGCGAACGTTCGCGTGAGCAGCTGAGGAGGCCGCGATGCACACCACGGTGATCGACCCCGCGATCCGCGCGCGCTACCGTTCCCTCAAAGGCGGTGAGTTCGCCCATACTGACATCGACCCCTCCCGCGTCGCCCACCTCGTGATCGACATGCAGCACGGGTTCCTGGCGGAGGGTGAACTGCTCGAGGTGCCGGAAGCGCGAACGATCGTCGATAACGTCAATGCGGTCAGCGCGGCGGTGCGCGCCGGCGGAGGGATCACCGTGTACCTCCAGTTCACGACCACGACGGAGGACGACTGGCCGGCCTACTTCCGCCGGTTCCAGAACCCCGACTTCGCCGCCGCGGAGGTGCGCGCGTTTCGCAGCGGCTCGCCCGGTCACATGCTGTGGCCGGAACTCATCGTCGAGCCGGGGGATCTGGTGCTCAACAAGACGCGCTTCAGCGCGTTCACTCTCGGGTCGTCCGACCTGGCCGAGCAGCTGGCGGCGCGGGGGATCGACACCGTGATCATCAGCGGCACCCTGACGGACTGCTGCTGCGACGCTACGGCGCGGGATGCCCAGCAGCTCGGTTACGGCGTGATCGTCATCTCCGACGGCACCGCCGCACTGTCCGACGTCGAGCACAACGCGTCGATCAACGCGCTCGCCGCTTGGTTTGCCGACATCCGCACGGCAAGCGAGGCCGTCGACCTGTTGGCATCGCGCTGATCGCACCTGAGGTCGGTGTCGCCCGGCGTTCCTGGCGCGATTCATCCATGTCGCGCGACATCGTGCCCCGTCTGCGTTAGTTCGACGATTCTGCACCCGCTAGCTGTACTGACCCGGATCGTTGTTGACGTAGGAGAAGCCTCCGGTGTCGAGTTGGAGCTGTCTAGTTCTGCAGCTCGAACACACGGAGGCTTCTCGTGTCCCACGCTAACGCTCGGCTGACTCTGAATCGCTCTGGGTTTCGTTCCGTTCTTCAAGCAAGGATGGAACCGATGAATCAGAAGTACTCTCCCGAGATGCGCGAGCGCGCGCTCCGGATGCTCGACGAAGCGCGCGCGAGCGGCGATCACCCGAACTTGATGTCCGCGGTGCGGCATGTGGCCGGCCTGCTCGGCATGAGTGCCGAGACCCTGCGCGTGTGGCATCGCCGCCGCGAGATCGACACCGGCCAGCGCGCGGGGGTGACCACCGACGTCGCCGAGGAGAACAAGCGTCTCCAGCGTGAGGTCGCCGAGCTGAAGAAGGCGAACGAGGTGGCGGATTCAACCGGTCAGCGCAATGAGTGCTGTGAGATGAAGCAGACGCTGATCTCGGGAGGCATTCGTTGCAGGGCAAGCATGGTCATCTCAGTCGTGAGCAGAAGCAGCTCGCGCTCCGTCTCCACTCGAAGGGGTGGCGGCTCCTCGATATCGCCCGCGAGATCGGGTGCACGGCCCCGATGGTCGGCCGCATGGCGCGGGAAGGGCGTCACCTCGACGGGAAACCGTTCGGCTGGGAGCCGCGCGAGGGGCATCTGACGGTCTTCGATCGTGAGGAGATCCTGGTTGGTCTCGCGCGCGGTGACACGTTGACCGCGCTCGCGCTCGCCCTGGGACGGGCGGTGTCGACGGTCAGCCGCGAGGTCAAGCGCGGCGGCGGGCGGGAGGGGTACTCGGCGTGGCGGGCGCATGAGGACGCGCGAGAGCAGGCCCGCCGCCCGAAGCCGTTCAAGCTTGACGGTGGACGGCTGCTCGAGGTTGTCGCGACGCAGCTGGAGCAACTGTGGTCTCCGCAGGAGATCGCCGCCCGCCTACGGTTGGAGCATCCCGACGACCCGGAGATGCACGTGAGTCACGAGACGATCTACCAGTCCCTGTTCGTGCAGGGACGCGGGCAGTTGCGCCGCGAGCTTGCCCGCTGCCTGCGGTCAGGGCGTGCGGCACGGAAGTCGCGGACCGCGACGGACCGGCGAGGCCGGCTGCCAGGGATGGTGATGATCAGCGAGCGCCCCGCGGAGGTCGAAGACCGCGCCGTGCCGGGGCATTGGGAAGGCGACTTGATCCTCGGTGAGAACAGTCGCAGCGCCGTGGGAACCCTCGTTGAACGCAGCACCCGCCTCACACTTCTGCTGCACCTGCCCGACGGGAAGAGCGCCGACAAGGTGGAGGCCGCAATGCGCGAGGCGATCACCGCGTTGCCGGCGTCGCTGGCGCGGACGATCACCTGGGATCAGGGCGCCGAGATGGCCAAGCATTCCGAGTTCACGACAGCGACCGGCATCCCGATCTACTTCTGCGACCCGCACTCCCCGTGGCAGCGCGGAAGCAACGAGAACACCAACGGACTGCTGGAGTGGACCCCGAAAGTTGGACTCGGAATCAAAATCCTACGGGCTTGGCAGG
>JBQDJW010000434.1:0-3520 GCA_052086425.1 Pseudoclavibacter sp.
CTGCTGCTCACGCCCTCCGTACGGCAGCGCGCGGCCGAGATGGCGCACGAGTTCCCGAACCTGCAGCAGTTGCTCGCGAAGGTCGCCGAGGGCATCCCGGCCGAGGGCATGGAGTCGCTCGCTCCCGCGCTCGTCGACGGCCTCGTGCCGATCACGGAGTACTTGCCCGACGACGCCGCGATCGCCGTTATCGCGCCCGAGCGCGTGAACACGCGCGCCGCGAGCCGGGCGGAGACGAACCGCGAGTTCCTCGACGCCGCCTGGAGCGCGGCCGTCGCAGGGGCAGAGGCGCCGATCGACCTCGGGGCCGGCGATTACCTCACCCTTGACGCGCTCCGCGACGTGAAGGGCGGGCGGCCATGGTGGTCGCTGTCGCCGTTCCAGACGCTTGAGATCGATGATCCGGATGCGCCGGTCGCGTCGATCTCCGAGGGCGAGGGCCCTTCGACGGGCTCAGGGACCTCGGGGGAGGTCTCAGTGACCCCTTCGACTGGCCCTGTGGCGGCGGAGTCGATCCGCGTCGCAGGCAACGCCGTACCGAGCTTCGCCGGAAACGCCGAGGGCGCATCCCTGCACGTCGCGAAGCTGGCGCGGGACGGCTGGCGCCTCATCGTCACAAGCGCGGGCAAGGGCCTGCTCGAGCGCGCCGCCCAGGTGCTCGGCGAGCTCGAGATCGCCGCGCGGCCGGTCGACGACGTTCCGGCCGAGCTCGAACCGGGCGTGGTGTACCTGGCGCAATCGGTCCTCGCGACGGGAGTCGAGCATCCGGATGCGAAGCTCGCACTGATCACCGAGACCGACTTCTATGGGCGCTCCGCAGCGGTCGACGCCAGGCAGCCCACGAAGCTCGCGCGCCGGCGAACCGGCTCGGTCGTCGACCCGCTGCAGCTCAAGGCCGGCGACTTCGTCGTGCACGAGACGCACGGCATCGGTCGGTTCATGGAGCTGCGCTCGCGCGAGGTGAAGTCGTCGCACAAGTCGCGGCCGGCGACGCGGCGCGAGTACCTCGTGATCGAGTACGCGCCCTCGAAGCGCGGCGGCGCGAACGACAAACTGTTCGTGCCGACCGATCAGCTCGACCAGCTCAGCCGATACGTCGGCGGCGAGAGCCCCGCGCTGTCGAAGATGGGCGGCAGCGACTGGGCCGCTGCGAAGGGCAAGGCCCGCAAGGCCGTGCGCGACATCGCGATCGAGCTCGTCAAGCTCTACGGCGCGCGCACCGCCGCGAAGGGGTTCGCGTTCGGGCCGGACACGCCGTGGCAGCACGAGCTCGAGGACGCGTTCCCCTACATGGAGACGCCCGACCAGTTGCAGACCATCGACGAGGTCAAGCGCGACATGGAGCGGCCGATCCCGATGGACCGGCTCGTGTCTGGCGACGTCGGTTTCGGCAAGACCGAGATCGCCGTGCGCGCCGCGTTCAAGGCGGTGCAGGACGGCAAGCAGGTCGTGGTGCTCGTGCCGACGACGCTGCTCGTGCGGCAGCACCTCGAGACGTTCCAGTCGCGTATGGCGGGGTTCCCGGTGGCGATCCGCCCGCTGAGCCGGTTCCAGTCGAAGAAGGAGTCGGACGAGACGTTCCGCGGCCTCGCGGACGGGTCGGTCGACATCGTCATCGGAACCCACCGCATCCTGGCCGATGGGGTCGTGTACAAGGACGTCGGGCTCATCGTCATCGACGAGGAGCAGCGCTTCGGCGTCGAGCACAAGGACGCGCTCAAGAAGCTCAAGACCAACGTCGACGTGCTCGCCATGTCGGCCACGCCGATTCCGCGCACGCTCGAGATGGCCGTGACGGGTATCCGCGAGATGTCGACGCTCGCGACGGCGCCAGAGGAGCGCCACCCGATCCTCACGTTCGTCGGGCCGCGGTCGCAGAAGCAGATCGCCGCGGCCGTGCGACGCGAGCTGTTGCGCGAGGGCCAGGTGTTCTACGTGCACAACCGGGTGGCGTCGATAGGCCGCGTCGCGGCCGAGATCGCGGAGCTCGTGCCGGAGGCCCGTGTCGCGGTCGCGCACGGCAAACTCTCCGAGGCGCGGCTCGAGCAGGTGATCGTCGACTTCTGGGAGCGCAAGTTCGACGTGCTCGTCACGACCACGATCGTCGAAACGGGCCTCGACATCGCCAACGCCAACACGCTCATCATCGACGACGCGCAGCGGTACGGCCTCTCGCAGTTGCACCAGCTGCGCGGCCGTGTCGGCCGTGGCCGCGAGCGCGCGTACGCGTACTTCCTCTACGACGACGCGAAGCCGCTCACCGACCTGGCGCAGGACCGACTCGAGACGATCGCGGCCAACAACGAGCTCGGCTCTGGCATGCAGGTCGCCATGAAGGACCTCGAGATCCGCGGTGCAGGCAACATGCTCGGCGGCGAGCAGTCTGGCCACATCGCGGGGGTTGGGTTCGATCTGTACCTGCGCATGATCGGCGAGGCGGTCGGGCAGTTCCGCGGCGATGTCGCCGAGGGGCAGACCGAGCTGCGGCTCGAATTGCCCGTTGATGCGCGGGTGCCGGAGGACTACGTGGCGAGCGAACGCCTGCGGCTCGAGGCCTATCAGAAGCTGTCGAGCGCTGCATCGCCGACGGCGAGGCCAGGCGGGATTGACCTCGTGCTCGACGAGCTCGTCGACCGGTACGGCGAGCCGCCCGAGCCGGTGCAGATGCTGATCGAGGTGTCGCGCCTGCGGCGCCTGGCCGTGAAGGCCGGGCTCGGCGAGCTCGTGGTGTTCGGCAAGACGCTGCGCTTCGCGCCAGTCGAGCTCACCGACTCGCGGCAGCTTCGACTGCAGCGCATGTACCCGGGCTCGAAGCTCGTCGAGGCGTCGAAGTCGCTCGCGATACCGATGCTCGAGGGTCGCGCCGGCGTGCCGCCGTCCGACTCGGAGCTGATCGTGTGGGTGCGCGGCATCCTCGAGGCGATCTTCGACGTGAACGACGAAGAGCCGGATGCGGATGCTGCGGCGGGCGACGGCGCTGAATCGGACTCCGGCGCCGGAGCGAATGCCGGAGCCGGCTCGGAGGCCGCGAAGCGCCAGGCCTCCTGAGCCGGCGGGTCAGGCCGGGCTCGCCGGCTACGCCCCGACGAGTACGTCGCGCTCGAGTCGCGCGTAGCTCTGCTCCATGCCGTCCGTCATGCCGGTCGCGAGCACCGTGTCGCGCACCTCGCGACTCGGGTACGTGATGACGAGCGACAGCAGCGTGCCGCCCTCGACGGGGGTGAGCGTCATCTCGTTGCGCGCCGCGGCGTCTTCCATGCCGATCATGCTCTCGGTCGCGACCTCGCGGTGCGGGGGTGAGATCTCGATGATCTCGCCGACGAATCCGAACCCGCCGTTCTCGCCGTTGTCGGCGGGGCCGCCGGGAATGGGGGCCCACTCGTAGCGGTAGCGGCCGCCGACCTCGGTCGACACCTCGCAGACCGGCATGTTCCAGCCGTCGGGGCCGAGCTGCCAGCGGCGCAGGAGCTCGGGCTCGTGGTGGGCGCGCCACACATCGTCGACCGAGCCGCGGATGATG
>JBQDJW010000435.1:0-3512 GCA_052086425.1 Pseudoclavibacter sp.
GCCGATCGAGATCAGCCCGGCGACGATGATCGAATGGACCAAACCGGAGCCGCTCTCCGACCTCGCGAAGCGGTGCATGGAAGGTCTCGAGCCCGGTGACTATGAAATCTACGACGAGAAGATCAAGAGCTTCCTCGACGAGGCTCGAGAGATCTTCGTCCGAAGCGGCGTCACGGGGATGCTGCGATCGGGCGACCTAATCGTCGCGCTATACACCGCCAATGGCGACCTCGCGAACGCGTCGGCCGGCACCTACCTGCACTGCGTGACTGCGATGCTGCCCGTGAAGTTCGTCATGAGTAAGTACTACGCGAACCCCACTGTCGGCGTCCGCGACGGCGACATCTTCTACGTCAACGAGGCACGCTATGGCGGTATCCACAACCCCGATCAAATGGCGTTCATGCCGGTCTTCCACGACGGCGAACTCATTGCCTGGACCGCCGCGCTCACCCACAACCCGGAGACCGGCGCCATCGAGCCCGGCGGCATGCCGCTCACGGCGAAGTCGCGACACGACGAAGGCATGAAGCTCACGCCGATCAAGATCGGCGAGAACTTCCGCATTCGCGACGACATGCTCGACATGATGGAGAACTTCACATCGCGGTCTCCCCGAATGCAGGCGATCGACGTGCGCGCGAGGATCACTGGATGCGACCGGTTGCGGCGTCGAATCGTAGACTTGGCCGGCGACAAGGGCAACGACTTCGTGCGCGGTGTGCTCACGAAGCTCATCGTGGAGGCGGAGCGCGCGACCCGGCGCCGCATCGCCACGTGGAATGACGGGGTGTATCGGTCGACGGCGTTCATCGATTCGATCGGCCACACCGAGTGCCTCGTTCGCGGCAACCTCGCGGCCGTCAAGACCGGCGACAACATCACGTTCGATTTCACCGGAACATCGCCCGAGAACGACGGCCCGTACAACTGCTTCCCGCACATCGTCGCCGCGCACGCGGCGATCACGATGTATGCTTTCCAGTTTCACGATCTTCCGGTTTCGAATGGTGCGCTCGCGCCATTCGACTGGATCGTTCCGGAAGGATCGGTGCTGAACGCGGATCCGGATGCCGCCATCAGTTCGAGCCCGATCGTCAACTCTCTGACGGTCTCGGTGGTACAACAGGTCTTTGGCCGAATGATGTTCGCAAGCGACAATCGCGAGCAGGTCACGGCCAACATTTGCTGCCAGCCGTGTTCGCCACTCGTCGCGGGACCGAATCAGCATGGCGTCGCGATCGCCGAGCTCGACAATGCGCTCATGAACACGGACGGTCACGGCGCCCGAATCGACCGCGACGGCGTTGATGCATACGGGTTCGCATACGGACACGCCACGCGAGCGCCGGACACGGAGGACTCAGAGCTCGAGCAGCAATACCTCCGCCTGTTCCTTGGGCTGAGGATGAACAGCGGCGGTTTCGGCACCTTTCGCGGCGGCATGGGAACCGAGACTGCGTTGGTGATCTGGAACGTGCCGATCGCCTTTTGGACGGTCTACGCGATCAGCAGCTATGTGCCCGTGACGCTCGGACTGTTCGGCGGGTATCCGGCGGCATCCGCGCTTGGCATCTCCGTGGCGAATACGAACCTCAAGGAGAAGTTCGCTCGGAGCGACAGCGACCTCCCCCGGAACAGCATTGCGCTGGCAACGGAACGCGCGATCGAGGGTGACTACCGATTCGAGTTCGCCAATCGACCGACGCGACCGGGGATCGAGGGCGACATCATCATCGCATCGACTGGCGGCGGTGGCGGCTATGGCGATCCGTTGTCCCGCGATCCCCAGCACGTCGTCGACGACGTACGCGGTGCCGCGACGAGCGGGTGGACCGCGTGGAACATATACCGTGTCGTATACGACACGGAAACCTTCGCCGTCGATATGGAGGCGACGGAGCGGGCCCGCGCCGAAGCCCGGGCCGCGCGAATCTCCCGGGGAAAGACGTGGGACGAGTTCACGGAAGACTGGGACTCGCAACGGCCGCCCGACGATGCGCTGACGTATTTCGGGAGCTGGCCGGAAGGTATCCGCGACCATCCGATCGTCCGCGTGTGATCGCCATGACTGCGCCTGATTCGGAAAGCCCCGCCATCGAAGGGCGGCGTCACGTCGGCCCACTCATGTTCTGGCACGCCGCCGCCCTCGAACAGTTGCCGGCCGCCCGAATGCTCACCGACCCGGACGCAGCCTCGAGGGCACTCATGAGCGCGGCCCGTCTCTACGGCGTCGACCTGCTCGCCGCGGTGCCGCTCGAGTTCGTCGCGTGGGGCATACGTGGAGTCTCGCAACCAGGTGCACCGCTCACGGCGGCGTACCAACAGCACCTTTCCAAACAGGCGGTCTGCGAATTCGTCGACCCCGAGGCCGTCGCCGGCTCGACGGCCGTCTCGTTCGCGCTCGAGGTCGTACAGCGATTGGTGTCGCTCGCCCCGAGCGATGTCAGAGTCGCCGTCCCTATTCCGACCACTGATCTGCTCGCAGATCATCTCGCCATCCACACCGATGTTGCTGCGCTCGATGCGGTTGTGGGCGCGTGTCTCCGTACGATCGGCCCCGCCGAACCATCGGCGATCATCCGAGTGGGCCCTGGTGAGCGGTCCGGCCTGGTCAGTGGTCTCTGCGGATTTTTCGGCTTCGACCTCCACGAAGCGGCAGAGGACGAGACTGACGACGTCAGCGCCCCGACGGGTTCGTCGTTCGCGAAAGGACCGGGTCCGCTGCGAGGCCGACTTGTCACCACGCGTACCGAGTTGCCCGACGACGCCGCACCGGCTGACATCTCGGTCGCGATCGCGCAGATCAGAAGCGATGGAGCATCCGGCTCATGACGAACGCACTCTGGTACCCGGACGAGGCGCGTGCCTGGGACGAGACGCGTCGTGAACAGGCGAGGCAGCTCCCCCGACTCGTTGGGCGGCTTCGACGATCGTCGGCGATGTACGAAGGACTTCCTGATCTCGCCGACACAGCGGACTGCCCCGAGGCCTTCGCCGACCTGCCGTTCACGACGAAGAACGACCTGCGCGACGGTCAGGCCAGAGGAGCGAGCGGTGACGTGCTCGGGCGGCAGCAGGCCGTGCCGATCGACAGGATCGAGCAGGTCATCTCGTCGTCCGGCACGACGGGAACGCCCGTCGCGTTCGGACTGACGCGCGCCGACAGGGCGGCGTGGACGGATGCGATCGGCGCGTTCTACCGGACCGCGGGGGTGCGCCCCGGCGCGATCACCGCGCTCTCGACCGGGATGCCGATGGTGGCGGGCGGAGTCCCGTATGCCGACGGCATCCGCGAGGCAGGCGGCGCGCTCGTCTGGTTCGGTGGACAGACCACTCCCCGAATGGCGCAAACGCTCGACCGGCTTCAGGTCGACACGCTCGTCGCAACGGCGTCGTTCGCGACGTTCTTCTCGGCGCGGGTCGAAGAGGAACTCGGGAAGCCGGCGTCCGAGCTCGACATCCGCACGCTGATCTGCGGCGGCGAGCCGGGTATGGGCCTACCGGATGTG
>JBQDJW010000436.1:0-3508 GCA_052086425.1 Pseudoclavibacter sp.
AAGCACCGGCCCGTTCGCAGGTCGAAGACGTCTTTGTGCAGCGGCGAGGCGATCGTCGGCACGATCTCGCCGTCGACGCGCTTCGCGCCGACGAGACCGCGGCTCAGCACCATCGCGCCCGTCTTCGGGTCGCGATTCGAGATGGCGTAGACCTCGCCGTTCTGGAGCCGGAAGATGGCGACCTGCTCGCCGCTGGCGTCGAGGGCGGCGACGCCCCAGACCGGGTCGAGGTCGTCGTAGCGGCACACACGACTCCACGGCCCGCTCCCGGTGCGCGTTGAGGAGACTTGGGCCTGCGAGACCTGGGCATGCGAGACCTGGGCGGGCGCAGATTCGTCGGCGGTTCCGGGGAGCACTGCGGTCGAGTTCATGACTTGAAGCTATGCGCGCGGTGTTTCGTGCCGGCGCGCCCGGGGTTTCGCTCGTGTGACATCGCCCCAACCGTCGGCCGCACGACCCGTGAGGCTCGCGTTACACGTGCGACACGGATGCGTGACGGCCGGGAAACGGCGTCTGCCTAGCGTTTGCGCATGGACACCAGCACGAATCCACGCTCCGTCGTCATCGTCGGCGGCGGACCGGCGGCCCACCGCCTCGTCGAAGCGCTCGCGGATCGCGGTGCGCTCGGCGTCAGCGTCGCCGTCACGGTGCTGACGGAGGAGATCCACGCGCCCTACGACCGAGTGCAGCTCTCGAAGCGGTTCGACGGTCGCGTGGACCTCGCGCTCGCGGACGAGGCGTTCTGGTCGCGGCCCGGCGTCGAACTGCGCACGAACTCGCGCGTCGCCGCGATCTACCCAGACACGCACATGCTTCGGCTCGCGTCTGGCGACGTGCTCGCCTATGACGAGCTCGTGATGGCGACGGGGTCTGATGCGACCAGGCCGGCCATCGATCACGCCGAGGTCGCGCACGTCATGCGCACCCTTGACGACGTCGACGGGCTCGTCGAGGCGGTTGCGGCACTGCGCGAGCGCCTCCGCCGCGCGCCCGTCGTCGCGGTCGTCGGCGGCGGACTTCTCGGGCTCGAGGCTGCCGGCGGCGTCGCCGAGCTGGGTGCGAGCGCGACGATCGTGCACTCGCGCGCCTGGCTGATGAGCTCGCAGGTCGACGAGGGGGCCGGCCGCGCCCTGAACACGCTCATTCATGGCAAAGGCATCCACCTCGAGCTCGGCGTTCGGCCGACCGGTCTCGTGCGCGCGCCGTCTGGTGCAACGATCGGCCTCTCGCTCACCGACGGGCGGACGATCAGTGCCGACCTCGTCGTGTTCTCGATCGGCATCACGCCGCGCGACGAGCTGGCCCGCGACGCCGACATCAGACTCGCCCCGCGCGGCGGCATCGCGATCGACGAGGCCTGCGCGTCGAGCGCCTCGAACGTGTGGGCGATCGGCGAGGTCGCGGCGTTCGACGGGCGCACGGTCGGGCTCGTCGCCCCGGCGAACGCGATGGCCGAGGTCGTCGCCGACCGGCTCCTCGGCGGCGAGGCGACCTTCGAGGCTTTCGACGCGGCGACGTCGCTGAAGCTCGCGGGCGTCGACGTCGCCAACTTCGGCGCCGTCACCGCGGTGCCGGACGAGGCGATCGAAGTCGTGTTCGCCGACCCGATCGGCGGGATCTACCAGAAGCTCGTCGTCGGCGGCGACGCCCGCACCCTGCTCGGCGGCGTCTTCGTCGGCAACGCCGAGCCGTACTCGCGCCTGCGGCCGATGCTCGGGCGCCAGTTGCCAGACAGCCCCGGCGTGTTCCTCGACGCTGGCGGCGGGGCCGACGGGGTCGAGCTGGAGGTGCCGGACGACACGCTCGTCTGCAGCTGCAAGAGCGTGACGGCTGGGGCGATCCGCCAGCAGGTTCGCGGCGGCTGCGTCGACCTCGGCGAGCTGAAGTCGTGCACGGGCGCGGGAACCCAGTGCGGCTCGTGCGTCGGCCTCGTCAAGAACCTGCTCGACCGCGAGCTCGAGGCATCGGGCATCGAGGTCTCGAAGGCGCTGTGCGAGCACGTCGAGCTCAGCCGGGCCGAGTTGTTCGAGTCGGTACGCGTGCTCGGCCTGCAGACGGTCGGCGAGGTGCAGGGCCGCTTCGTCGACGGCGGCATCGGCTGCGACATCTGCAAGCCCGTCGTCGCGTCGATCATCGCGACTCAGACGAACGGCTACATTCTCGATGCCGACGCTGCCGCCATGCAGGACACCAATGACCGCGCGCTCGCCAATATGCAAAAGGACGGCACCTACTCTGTCGTCCCGCGCATCCCTGGTGGTGAGATCACTCCGGACAAGCTGGCCGTCATCGCCGAGGTCGCGAAGGATTACGGCCTCTACACCAAGATCACGGGCGGCCAGCGCATCGACCTGTTCGGCGCGCGCCTCGAGCAGCTGCCGAGCATCTGGATGCGGCTCATCGACGCCGGCATGGAGTCGGGGCAGGCTTACGGCAAGAGCCTGCGGACCGTGAAGAGCTGCGTCGGCTCGAACTGGTGCCGGTACGGCGTGCAGGACTCGGTCGCGATGGCCGTGTTCCTCGAGGAGCGCTACCGCGGCCTGCGCTCGCCCCACAAGATCAAGTTCGGCGTGAGCGGTTGCGCGCGCGAGTGCGCCGAGGCGCAGGCGAAAGACATCGGCGTGATCGCGACGGCCGAGGGCTGGAACCTCTACGTCGGCGGCAACGGCGGTATGACGCCGAGGCACGCCGAGCTGCTCGCGAAAGACCTCGACGACGAAACCCTCGTGGCGTACATCGACCGCTACCTCATGTACTACATCCGCACGGCAGACCGGCTGCAGCGAACGGCCCGCTGGCAGGAGTCGCTCGACGGCGGGCTCGACCACGTTCGCGAGGTGGTCTGCGACGACTCCCTCGGTCTCGCCGACGAGCTCGAGGAGGCCATGGCGACGCACGTCGACGGGTACGAGGACGAGTGGGCGGCGACCCTGCGCGACCCAGAGCGCCTGCGCCGCTTCCAGTCGTTCATCAATGCACCGGATGCGGCGGATCCGACGGTCGTGCACGTGCCGGACGGGCGCGGGCAGACGAGGCCGGCGACCGATGGCGAACGCGAGCGGGTGCTGCTGAGCGGCCCGAGCATCCCGGTCGGTCGGCCGTGACGGGCGAGGTGCTGATCGTCGGGGCGGGGCCGGGCGATCCCGAGCTGATCACCGTCGCCGGGCTGCGCGCCCTGCGGCGTGCCGACATCGTGCTGTTCGACCGGCTCGCGCCCGCAGAGCTGCTCGACGAGTGTCGCGAGGGCACCGAGATCATCGACGTCGGCAAGACGCCTGGCCACCACGCCGTTCCGCAGCAGCGCATCAATGAGCTGCTCGTCGAGCATGCGCGCGGCGGCCGCATCGTCGTGCGGCTGAAGGGCGGCGACCCGTACGTGTTCGGACGCGGCGGCGAAGAGCTCGACGCCTGCCGCGCTGCCGGCGTGCCCGCGCGGGTGATCCCCGGCATCACGAGCGCGATCGCGGTGCCGGGCCAGGCCGGGATCCCGGTCACCCACCGCGGAATC
>JBQDJW010000437.1:0-3502 GCA_052086425.1 Pseudoclavibacter sp.
CCATGATGTCGACGGTCGCCGCCGCATCCTGAAACGCCGTGATGCCGTGCGAGTGCAGGATCTCGATCGCCCGAGCGCTCGAGCGCCGGTACCGCTCGGGGGTGCGGTTGATGCTCGCGTCGACCGCCGCCGTGACGGCGAGCGTCGCCGACTCGTACAGCAGGCCGGTCGGCTCGCCCGTCTCGGCGTCGCGCACGATGCGGCCGCCATCGGGCTGCGGCGTCTCGGACGTGATTCCGGCGAGCTCGAGCGCCCTCGTGTTGGCGAAGCGGTTGTGGTGGCTGTCGTCGGTGAGCATGACGGGGCGGCCGCCCGCCGCCTCATCAATGCGGTGGCGCGCGGCGACGACCGAGAAGTCGTCGATGAGCGTGCTGCCGAAGGCCTCGCCGATGACCCATTCGTCGGGCCCGAGCGTCGCGGCGCGCTCGCGCACCGCCTCGATCACCTCGTCGAAGCTCGCCGTGGGCGGGAAGCGCAGCTCGTACAGGTCGCCCTCGCCCGCCATGAGGTGATGGTTGTGCACGTCGATGAGGCCGGGCACGACGGCGGCGCCGCCGAGGTCGCGCACCTCGGTCGCGTCGCCCGCGAGGGCGCGGATCTCGTCGTCACCGCCGACCGCCGTGATGCGGCCGCCCGCGATGGCGAAGGCGGTCGCGCTCGGCTTCGCGCGGTTCGCGGTGTGCACGACCGCGTTGACGACGATCGCGTCTGGCGCGGTCGATGCGGCGGTCGGTTCGAGCCGGTCGGATGTTGCGTCTGGCTGCGTTGCGTCGGTCATTGGTACCTCCGGATGCTGGGCTGCGATGCCCGGGGATCGTGCGGTGTTCGGACGGGTGAGAAATGCGGGTGACGGATGCGCGGAGCGGGTGAGCGATGCGGATTCCGCCGCCCCGCGTTCGGCCGCTTCGGTGGGGGTTCTGCGACGCGCGGCCGCCCGGGCAGTTTCTTTGAGCAATTGGTCGAAATTGTTTCGGGGCGTCACGTTCATGTTTCGATCCGCCGTGGGAGTCTGCGAGTTCGCGCGGGTCGGCGGGGTGCCGGCGTTGCCGCACTCGCCCCAGGCGCGTCGCTCCCGCCTACGCCGGGAACGACGAGCGGCCCGTGTACCCGAAGTCGCTGAGCAGGTTGACGCCGTTCACGGCCCGCGCCCGGTGCGAGGCGACCGAGAGCACGGCCCAAGCGACGTCGTCGACGCTCTGCACCGGGTACGGGGCGTCGTCGAACGCGTCGACCTCGAGCCCTCGCCGCGCGAGCGGGGTGTCGGTGATCGACGGGCACACGCTGTTGACCCGGATGCCGTGGTCGTCGAAGAGCTCAACCGCGAGCGCCCGCGTGAGCTGCGTCAGCGCGCCCTTCGAAGCGTTGTAGGCGAGCATGCCCGGCGCCGCGACGAA
Organism: Pseudoclavibacter sp.; assembly: GCA_052086425.1. Classification (GTDB taxonomy): domain Bacteria; phylum Actinomycetota; class Actinomycetes; order Actinomycetales; family Microbacteriaceae; genus Pseudoclavibacter. The sequence continues at coordinate 1,395 of JBQDJW010000437.1, forward strand.
GCCGGAGTCGGAGCCGATGAACGTGACGGTCGCCCCCGCCGATTCGCGCAAGTACGGCAGCGCGCGCTGCACCGAGAGGAAGGCGCCGACGACATTCACGTCGAGCACTTCACGGAAGCTCGCGGCCGTCACCTCACCCGCGCTCGCCCCCATCTCGCCCTCGGTTCCGGCGGCGACGACGAGCGCGTCGATGCCGCCGAGCCTGGCGGCCAGTTCGTCGATGGCCGCGCCGAGCGCCGTCTCGTCGCTCACGTCGGCGGCGAGCGTTGCGATCGTGGGGTCCGCTGGCGAAACCTGGTCGGTCGCGTCCGTGCCCGGCGCGGCAGGTGCATCCCGTGCCGCTCCGCCTGCTGACGCGAGGTCGCGCAACTCGAGTGCCGCATCCGCCAATCGCGACGCGTCGCGCCCGATGAGGCCGACCGACGAGCCGACCTCGACGAATGCGCGCGCGACACCGAGGCCGATGCCAGACGAGCCGCCGGTGATGACGACGCGCTCGGGCCACTGGGTGGCGAGCGGCGTCCGGCCGTTCACGAACGTGTGCGGTGATTCTGCAGGGGGCATCGGTGCTCCAGCTGGTGCGGTCTTCGCGGCCCGCGATATCGCCGGCCGATGCAGGGAACGTAACCATTGGCATCCGGAACTCACCACCGAGGTCTAGTAACTAGACTGGCGTTCTGGTTTCCAGACCATGCTTCCCGTGCCCGACCTCGGCGTGACTAGCCTGGCGGCAACGGCCCGGGATTCCGCATCGCCGCAGCACCGCGATGACGCGCACCCTGCCGCCGAGACGACCACGCGAAGGAGCACTATGAACGATCAGTCAGCGGCCCCGCCAACCGCCACCGAGCCCGCGAGCGACCGCGCGCTCGAGTCGGCGACCGAGCTCGCCACCCGAGCCCTGCCGCTCTTCGGCATCGCACCGGATGCGCGGCTGACGTTCATCAAGCAGCGCGAGAACGCGGTCTTCCGCGTCGACGACGGCGAGCGCGCCTACGCGCTGCGCGTGCACCGCCACGGCCACCGCTCGCTCGAAGAGATGACGTGCGAGGGGCGCCAGGCGAGCGCGATGCGCGCAGCGGGCGTGCCTGTCTCACAGTTCGTCGAGCCGATCGCGGGCGGCGACGGCACCATCGACGACCACGACGGCAACCGCCACCTCGTCGACGTGCAGCAGTGGGTCTCAGGCAGCGAACCCTTCGGCGACACCGTCGAGGCGTGGCGCGGCGAGCCCGGGCCGCCCGTCGATCGGTTCCGCGCGCTCGGCGAGGTGCTCGGGCGCCTCCACGTCGCCTCGCGCGACACCGGACGCATCGCCGGGTTCACGCGCGATTCCTGGGACGCCGACGGACTCGCCGGCCCCGCTCCCACCTGGGGCGACGCGACGCGACTCGCGCACTCGGACGCCGATCGCGACGTGCTCGCGCGGGCCATCGCGAGCGTCCGGGCCGAGCTCGAATCCCTCGGGCGCGACGACGACGTCTTCGGGGTGATCCACGCCGACACGACCGCCGAGAACGTGCTCGTCGACTCCGACGAGCTCACCCTCATCGACTTCGACGATTTCGGCGAGGGCTATTGGCTGTTCGACCTGGCGACGATGCTGTTCTGGTACTCGCGCCACCCCTCCTACGCCGACTATCGCGCCGCGCTCCTCGAGGGGTACGCGGTGCACGTCGAAGTTCCGGCGCGCGCGCTCGCCGCGCTCGACACCCTGATCCTGGCTCGTGGAACGACCTACCTCGGCTGGGCCGCCGATCGGCCGGGCGACGAGACGAGCGAGTTCATCGAGGCCGAGCTGCTCCCCGTCATCGTCGAGCTCGCGCGGGCGCGGGTCGGTGCGGGCCCGGGTTCTGAGGCGACATCCGGCTCCGGCGCCGATCTCGTCGCGCGCCGCGGCGCGACGATCGGCCCATACTCGCCGCTGTTCTACGACACGCCATTGCACTTCGTGCGCGGCGACGGCGTCTGGTTGACCGACGTGCACGGCGACCGCTACCTCGACGCCTACAACAACGTGCCGAGCGTCGGGCACGCGAACCCCCGCGTCGCCGAGGCAGTCGCGGCGCAGCTGAGCACCCTCAATGTGCACACGCGGTACCTCAGCG
>JBQDJW010000438.1:0-3502 GCA_052086425.1 Pseudoclavibacter sp.
GGCTCGTGCCTTCTTCTCGTCGGTGGCCGCTGCGGCGGGGCGGGGCATGATCGGCAGTGATCGCCAGCCGGGCAGGGCGTGGTCGTGCCACGCCTCTACGGCGTCGTTCTCGCGCTCGGTGATGACGTGCCAGGCGCAGCCGGGGCACACGGCCTGATAGCGGCCGCCGCCGGGGAGCGGGTCGGCGCTGTGGTCGTGGTCGGCCTCCTTGCACCAGGCGTCGGCGTAGAACATGTGCAGCTCGTGACCGTCGTCGGTCGCTGCGCGCTCGCCCTGGTTGAAGCTGTTGCGGTGCCACATGTGGGAGCGGGGGATGCATCCGAAGCCGCCGAACTCGGCGCGGTAGCGGTCGAATGCTGCATCCAGCTCGGCGGGGCTGTAGTAGCTCGTCGTGTAGGCCAGGGGCGCGCCGTTCCATGCGGTCGCGGCGACGGCCTCGCGCTCGAACTCGGCCAGGTCGAACAGGGTTTCCGCGGTCATCGTTCCTTCTCCTCTGACGGTCTTGACGGCAATAGAGTTATTGCCGCTCAGGCGGCGACGGCCTCGGGTTGCTCGGTGAGCGCGTCGGCCAGGGCGTGAGCTGCGCGCAGCACGTTTGCCGCGGTGGCCTTGATCGTCTCGGCGTCGCAGTTGCTCCACCCGGCGACGTATCCGACGCTGTAGGTGCTGGTGTCGAGTCCGAGAATCCCGGCGACGACGTAGGCGACGCTCTCGGCCTCGGTTTCCTTGGTGCCGCGGTGCTCGACGTACTCGGCGTGATCTTCGTCGGCGTGCAGGATGACGTGCGCGGCCTCGTGAAGTCCGGTCTTTGCAGCCTGGGCGGGGGAGAGGTCGGAATCGAGCACGACGCGACGGCCCTCGGGGTCGGTGTAGCCGTGTGCGCCGCCGGGGATGCTCTCGCGCTCGACGGTCCAGCCCTTGCCGGTCAGGTAGTCGGCCACGGCGTCGAAGATGCCCGCGGGGTCGTCTCCGGTCAGCGGTCGCGCGATGTCGGTCGGGTCGCCCGCCTCGGGGTCGATGAGGTCGGTCTGTCCCATGTCGAACACGGACACCGGGAAGAACAGCGTTCGGCGCTGCTCCTCGTCCTCGCCGGTCTTGGGGTTCTCGACCGTCTCGCGCACGTCGCGGCCGCCGAAGATGCGGATTCCGCGCTCACCTTTGCGCACCTGGCGGTTGAGCTTCTGCCACGTCCGGTAACCGGCGACGTGGGACGCCTCGGGGCACTGGCCGAAGATCAACAACAGGTTGTTGATGCTGTAGCGGTGGAATGCCTTCGTGAAGTCCAGGAACCGCGCCCACGCCTCCGACTCGCGCAGCGCCTCGACCTGCTCCGCAATCGTCGCTTGCAGCTCCTCGGCCTCGGCGCGACGCTGCTCGGGGGTCTTGGTGGTCTTGACGTTGCGTGCCATGTTCGGAACCTTCCGTGCCGGTAATAGGGTTATTTCCCTGCTCATCCCCTCCACGTTTTTTGCCGTGAAGGCGGTTTACCGCCGCTAGGGAGGATGCCCGGAGCTCAACCCGTAGGGCGGTGGGGGAGAGAGTTTCGGCGCGAAATAAGGGAGCGCAGCGACCGCGTGCCGAAAGTCTCGGAGGAGCCGGCGGCGCAGCCGCTTGGGTGGAGGGTTGACGACCGTATGCTGCCGAAGGCTTCACGGCAAAAGAACGGGCCGTAGGCCCTGACAGTGCCGGCAACGCCGGCTCGACCAGCGAGCCCCTGGGCTCGCCTCCGCGCAGCGGATCGGCTCTACGCGACGCGGCGCTGCGGGGTGTCGAGCTGCTTCGCGGCTGGCCCGTCGCAGTACCGGCACCTGACGCCGACAGTCATCCCGTGGGCGCAATAGCCGGGGTCGATCCACTCGCCGTCGGCGTCGACGTCGGCGGGGTTGTCGGCGGGGTTGTCGGCGACGACGGTTCTCGAGCGGAGATCTCCGTCGGCGTCGCGTTCGTAGGGGCGCACGGCCGTTCCCTCGCGCTCCTCGATGATGATCCGTCGAGCTGCGGCGTAGTCCAGCCGGCCATCGGCTCTGCGCGGGTGCGGGCCGTAGGCGTGGGTGCCGTCGTCGGGGACGAGGGAGAGTTGACCGCGGCTCGGTCGACGTCGGGCGTCGGGTCGACGTGGTGCGTGCATCCACGCCTCCTCGGCCTTCCACCAGGCCCATGCTTCGCGCTCGACGCGGTAGCGGTCTGCGCGGGCGTCGAGCCTGCCGGCGATTCCGGCGCGCTCGGCGGCCGCGTCGGGGGAGTGGCCGTCGACGCGGTGCCATCCGTCCCGGCTGCGCTCGACGATGCCGGCATGGGTGAGGCGGTCGAGGAGTCGACGGGTTCGGAGCGGATCGGCGCCGATGGTGGGGGAGAGTTCGTCGAGGGTGCGAGCTGTGGTGTCGATTCGTGCGTAGAGGTTCCCGGCCAGGTGTCCGAGCGCGGGGCGGGTGGCGGTGAACAGGTCGTGTGCGGCATCCGTTGTTCGTGTGCGCAGCGTTGCGAGGAGGGTAGTTCTCTCAGCGGCCCCAGCCCCGGGGGGGCGTGGGTCCGCTTGTGACCGGGCATGATCCATGTTGCTGTGGAGAACGCTTTGCGGGTCGATCGTCCAGTGAGCGGCGCGGGGGCCGTCGGCGGCCGCGGTCTGGGCGATCCATCCGTCCTCTGCCAGGCGCAGCAGCGCCGTCCTGGCCGTCTCGCGGCCGACCCCGGCCAACAGGGCCAGGCGGCGGGTGTCGGCCTCCACGGAGGCGCTGAGGGCGTGCAGGGCGAGGAAGCTCAGCACGTCGAGGATGCGGCGATCGGCGGGGCCGCCTCCGCGGGTCCAGCGGCCGGCGGCCGCGTCGGCGCGGAGCTGCACGTCGCGGACGTGCGCGGCCATTGCGTCGGCGCGGCTGTCGAACGTGGGATCGTCCCCGATCTGGCGGTCACTCGCGGCGACGTAGCGCACGGCCTTGTCCCACTGTCGGCCGAGCACGGCGGCCTGCTCGCCTCGGGGGCGAGCTGCGCGGCCGCGGGTCGTGACGCGGCTGCGGACGTGCTCTAGGCCAGGCTCGGTGTCGACGAGGGCGGCGACGTCGGCGTGCCGCCACCTGGCGGCCGCTGCGCCGATCAGGACGCGCCAGAGCGTCGCTGAGGCGTCGATGGGCGTCTCTCGGAGAGCTGCGGAGCTGTTGGCGGGGAGCTGCCGGCGTGGGCCGGCCAGGTGCAGGCGGCCGTGGGAGTCGAGGGGGAGCGGTGAGCGGGGGTCGATGGGCCGTGCGGGCTCGGTGTCGTCGACGAGGCCGGCGACGAGGCTCACGAGCGCGCGCACCTGTGCTGCGGTGGCCGTGGGGGCGCGCAGCGCGTCCAGGTCGCCGCTGAGGACTGTGGAGTGCCCGCCGGCACGGTGGGGCGCTCCTGGTGGCCGCACGCAGCCGGTTACGGCGTTGCTGAGCGGCGACAGGTCGAGGGTGGGGCACAGGTGCTTGGTGAGGCGGGCGAGGGTGGCGACGGTTTCGGCGTCGACGGACTCGGCCAGGCC
>JBQDJW010000439.1:0-3500 GCA_052086425.1 Pseudoclavibacter sp.
TGTCGCCGTCGCCGTCGCAGAAGTACGCGACGATCTCGGTGCCGTATGGCGCGCTCGTGCCGGAGCGGCTCGACGGGCTGCTCGTCGGCGGCCGCCACGTCGCGAGCGATGCGCCGACGCAGGCGTTCATGCGCGAGATTCCGCAGTGCTGGATGACCGGCCACGCCGCAGGGGCGGCGGCGGCCATCGCGGTCGCGACCGGCTCGCGGCCGCGCGACCTCGATGTGGCGGATGTTCGTGCCGCGCTGCGAGACCAGGGTGCGTTCCTGCACGAGACGGAGCCGGTCGCGGCTCGCTGACCGGTAGCGCTTGTCGCGAACGGTAGCCCCGCTTCCGGTGGCACGCCCGCAGTGCCCAACAGCTACCGGGCGCGACAAGAACTACCGGTTGTCGGGTAGCTCTTGTCGCTGTCGGTAGCTCCGAGTTCGGCGGGTCGCGCGCAGTGCCCCCGGCCGGCCACCGCCGCTGGCTCCCGCGACGCATCCGGTAGCTCTTGTCGCAGTCGGTAGCCTCGCGTCCGGCGGCACGCTCGCAGTACCCAAGAGCTACCGGGCGCGACAGGAGCTACCAGGCGTCGGGTAGTCCTTGTCGCAGCCGGTAGTTTCGCGAAGGCTGGGTATCACCGCGAGTCGGTTGCGCCCGGAATCGGGGGGTACTTTGCCTCGCCCTGAGGAGTTCTGGTGGGTAGGGCGGGACCGCCTGGGGCGTTCGAGGGGCCGGATGCGCGGGGCGCGCAGGTGCGCCTGCGTTCGGCCTGCGCTCGGACCGCTCCTCGGGGGTCACGGGAGGTCACGCCGACGGCGAACAGTCGCCACGGTGTCGGTGGCCAGGTTTACCCTCGAATCATCGCGTCGCCGGACTCACTCGTGACGCCGCCGCCGAGCGATTGGAGAAGGTGATGTTTGAACGCTTCACAGACCGTGCGCGTCGTGTGATCGTCCTCGCCCAAGAAGAGGCGAAGATGCTCAACCACAACTACATCGGTACAGAGCACATTCTCCTCGGCCTCATTCACGAGGGCGAGGGTGTTGCCGCAAAGGCACTCGAGTCGCTCGACATCTCGCTCGATGCCGTGCGCGAGCACGTGCAAGACATCATCGGGCAGGGGCAGCAGCGACCGACGGGCCACATCCCGTTCACGCCGCGGGCCAAGAAGGTGCTCGAGCTGTCGCTGCGCGAGGCGCTGCAGCTCGGCCACAACTACATCGGCACAGAGCACATCCTGCTCGGTCTGATCCGCGAGGGCGAGGGTGTCGCCGCGCAGGTGCTCGTCAAGCTCGGCGCCGATCTCAACCGCGTGCGCCAGCAGGTGCTGCAGCTGCTGAGCGGCTTCCAGGGCAAGGAACAGGTCGCGGCCGGATCCGGCGAGCAGTCGAGCTCGGCGTCCAACCAGGGCTCCGCCGTGCTCGACCAGTTCGGGCGCAACCTCACGCAGGCCGCTCGCGATGGCAAACTCGACCCGGTGATCGGGCGCGAGAAGCAGATCGAGCGCGTCATGCAGATCCTGTCGCGCCGCTCGAAGAACAACCCCGTGCTGATCGGCGAGCCCGGCGTCGGCAAGACCGCCGTCGTCGAGGGCCTCGCGCAGGCCGTCGTCTCCGGAATGGTGCCGGAGACGCTGAAGGACAAGCAGGTCTACTCGCTCGACCTCGGATCGCTCATCGCGGGCTCCCGCTACCGCGGCGACTTCGAGGAGCGCCTCAAGAAGGTCACGAAAGAGATCCGCACCCGCGGCGACATCATCGTCTTCATCGACGAGATCCACACGCTCGTGGGCGCGGGCGCAGCAGAGGGCGCGATCGACGCCGCCTCGATCCTCAAGCCGCTGCTCGCCCGCGGCGAGCTGCAGACGATCGGCGCGACCACCCTCGACGAGTACAAGAAGCACTTCGAGAAGGACGCCGCGCTCGAGCGCCGCTTCCAGCCGATCCAGGTCGACGAGCCGTCGATCGCGCACACCATCAACATCCTGAAGGGTCTGCGCGACAAGTACGAGGCCTTCCACAAGGTCTCGATCACGGACGATGCGATCGTCGCGGCGGCGAACCTCGCCGACCGCTATGTGAGCGACCGCTTCCTGCCGGACAAGGCGATCGACCTGCTCGACGAGGCCGGCGCTCGTCTGCGCCTGTCGGTGCTCTCCTCGCCCCCGGAGCTGCGTGAGCTCGACGACCAGATCTCGACGGTGCGCTCCGACAAGGAGTCCGCGATCGAGGTGCAGGACTTCGAGAAGGCGGCCTCGCTGCGCGACGACGAGAAGCGCCTGCTCGGGGAGCGCCTGCGCCTCGAGAAGCAGTGGAAGTCCGGCGACGTGAAGGCGACCGGCACGGTCGACTCCGGTCTCATCGCCGAGGTGCTTTCACAGGCCACCGGCATCCCCGTGTTCAAGCTCACGGAGGAGGAGACCGCTCGCCTCGTCTTCATGGAGGAGGCGCTGCACGAGCGCGTCATCGGCCAGAACGACGCGATCGCCGCGCTGTCGAAGACCATCCGCCGCACGCGCGCCGGTCTGAAGGACCCGAACCGCCCTTCGGGCTCGTTCATCTTCGCCGGCCCGACCGGCGTCGGAAAGACCGAGCTCGCCAAGGCGCTCGCGGAGTTCCTGTTCGACGACGAGGCGGCGCTCATCTCGCTCGACATGTCGGAGTTCGGAGAGAAGCACACGGTCTCGCGCCTGTTCGGAGCCCCTCCCGGATTCGTCGGCTTCGAAGAGGGCGGCCAGCTCACTGAGAAGGTGCGCCGCAAGCCGTTCTCGGTCGTGTTGTTCGACGAGATCGAGAAGGCCCACCCGGACATCTTCAACTCGCTGCTGCAGGTGCTCGAAGAAGGCCGCTTGACGGACGGCCAGGGCCGCATCGTCGACTTCAAGAACACGGTCATCATCATGACGACCAACCTCGGCACAAAGGACATCACCGGCGGGCCCGTTGGCTTCCAGGCCGACGGCGACACGACCACGTCGTACGAGCGCATGAAGGCCAAGGTCAACGAAGAGCTCAAGAAGCACTTCAAGCCAGAGTTCCTCAACCGCGTCGACGACACGATCGTGTTCCCGCAGCTCTCGCCCAACGAGCTGCTGCAGGTGGTCGACCTGTTCGTGAAGCGTCTCGCCGAGCGCATGCTCGACCGCGACATGACGGTCGAGCTCGACGAGGCCGCCAAGCGCCAGCTCATCAAGGTCGGCTACGACCCTGCGCTCGGTGCCCGGCCGCTTCGCCGCGCCATGCAGCACGAGGTCGAGGACCAGCTGTCGGAGAAGATCCTCCGTGCCGAGTTGAACGCAGGCGACCACGTCAAGGTGTCGTATATCGGCGACGAGTTCATCTACGAGGTCACGCCGCGCGACGGCGGCCTGTCGACCTCTGGCCAGCTCGCCGCGAACGGGGTGCGCACCGGGTCGGACGGCATCGCCGACGGCTTGGCCTCGACCGCCGACGCAAACTAGCGCGACGCACCTCGCGGCCGCACCGCAGCATCCGGATGCTGCCGGCACGCACCGC
>JBQDJW010000440.1:0-3480 GCA_052086425.1 Pseudoclavibacter sp.
AAGTCATCCGGTTCGCAGCCTCCGCGTCCCAATGCGACCTGATCGCGTCGGTTCACGGGCAGCCGGTTCGCTGCGACATCACCACTGCCGTCGGCGCCATCGCCTGCGCCTTCGCCTGGGCCGGCGGGCGCGCGCTCATCATCGACGCGCCCAGCCACGTCTGGGCCGAGCTGCCCATCCCCGACGACGCGGCCGACCTCGCACCCGAACTTGCGCACTGACACACCGGCAATCTCCGCCGGGAGGGAAATCCGGGCGTGGCTCGGCTGATCAATCCGCGCGTAGGAAGAGGGCGTCAACCGCACCGGCCGATGGCGACTCACCACCGGCCGGACGGATGGGCAGTGAGGTGCGCAGCTTCCCTTTCGCACCGGAGACCTACCCAGCGCGTCGTCCCGGGCGGCGGTGCCATTTCCCGCCGCCCGGGATCCTCAAGTCACGGGACGAACCCGCAGGCCGCCAATGTCGACGCACCGCAGTCAGCAAGCCCTGATGTACCCAGCACCAAACCCTGAGGCGCTGAAGCGCGAGCCGACGCTGCAGTCGGCGGTCGGCGGGATCGTGCTCGACGATGGTGAGGCCGCGGACATCGGCGACGATCTCGGCTTCGTGCGTGTAGCTCGCGAGGATGCGGTCGGCCGGGATCTCGCACACCCACACCCGGCCATCCCGGGGATTCGGCCACTGACGGACACGCGCGAAGTGGTCCGCGTGCACGAGAACCAGGGTCCACGCCATGCCAGCGCGGCCTTGAGGCACGGCCCCGCGTAATGCGATCAGCGATCGTCTCGGCGGCGCTGCCGGCACCCCGTCATGAGTGAAAGGGGTGACGGCGAAGAGCTCGCGCCAGGTGGGGCCTGGGGTCGTCGAGCCGTCGGGGCGCCCTTTCCACACACGCGGGACGATATGGGCAGCGAGTGACGGGGTGAGCTGCCCGGAACGGAGCAGTTCGACGAGCCGGTCCTCGACGCACTGCGCGAGCCCGCCGGCTCGCACCCACGCCGCCGGTGCGCTTCCCGCTCGCTGAGGACGATGCCGACCGCTGCGCCGTCGACTGCTCGAACGCGCGCTCCGCACGACCAGCAGCGGGGAAGACGGGCTGCCACGGTAGCCGCTCCCACTCTTGCCAGGTTTCAGCCAGCGCACGAGCCCGCGCCGTGTCCGGTGGCCGGCGAAGTTCGGCGCCGTTCTCCCACCCCTCCGGCGGGCCGTCGCCGGTGAAGCCGTGCCGCGCGTCAAGCCGCGCGATCGCCCGCACCGCCTCCTCGCCCTGGAACGTCGACATTCGCAGGTGCACCGGCAGGTTGCGTTCATCGGCGAACTGACAGACGGATCCGAGCAGCCACGAGCCGATCCCCCGCCCCCGCCAGGTTGGCTCGAGGACGATGTCATGCACAATCAGCCGCAGCGGCACGTCCATACCCCAATGTGTCGCAAATCCGAGACTCACGTCCAAGGTGTAGGGCAGCCTTGTATGGGTGATGCCGTAGTGGGCGCGGACGTCGAACTCCAGCTTCCGCAAAAGCTCGTCAATCCGCTCCACGTAGTCGTCGAGCTCTGCGTCCCCGATGGGCACTTCATGGCCCCCTGCGCCTATGCATCGGGACAGGAAGTCGCGGCCGTCGTCGCCCGCTCCTCCAGGTCCGGCGGCATAGACGCGCGGATCATCAGCGGCAAGACCGTCGCTCGAGTCACGGGGCTACCGGTACTGGTCCGTGCTGTGATCGATATGGCAGCGCGAGTCATGGCTGCTCAGCGTTCTCGTCCGTGACGCCGGACGGTTCGCGGAGGAACCAGTCGCGGGGGCGATCGGCAAGGTATTGAGAGAATCCGGCGAGATCGGGGTAGACGAGTGCTGGCGCGAGGCCCTTGGTCCTCAGATACTCACGGATGCTGGCTTTCGCATCAGCCTCAATGTGGATGATGAACATTGGCACGAGGTTGCCGCGGTTCCGGACGGTCTTCCTGCTGGGGCTGGTGGGCACACCGAGAATCGAGGTCGCATTGACAATCTCGCCGGCCCTCCAGTCATATGCGTCGCCTTCGTTGAACACCTCAACGAGCTGATCGCCCAGAATCGGCGATTCATCAACGAGAAACCCGCCGCGTTGGGCGCGCATTCGGTCGCTCGTGTACTGCGGGAACCACCCAAGGGTTTGACTATTTGCCTCTCTCCCCCTGTCGGCGTCGGCGTCCGCGAGTCGCTCCCACCACGGCAGCTTCCCCGGCACCGCGTCGATGTCCGGGAGGGGCGGACCGAGCAGTTTTGATGATGCTCGGGGTCGACGCCCCCAGCCGATGACCACTCCATCGTGGGCATCATGCTTGTCGGACTCCTCCACGGCGAACCACGCGGCCGTGTCGGGATCGCGCGTCACATCGAGCAGGCGCGTCGGTGCGCCGTAGTGTTGCAAGGTGGCGAGTGCGCGGACGTTGCTCGAGTCAGCGAGGCCCCAGCTCACCGCCTCAGCGAGGATCGCCATCTCCGCGGCGATGAGCTGACCCTCTGTGGGGATCTCCTGTTGCTCGCCGGCGACCTTCCTGTACAGCGAGCTATGGATCCCCCACTCGATTTGCTGCTGCCCGCGCCAGACGACTTCGTGTTCGTGGTGCTTGGACAGAATCGACGAGACGGCGTGAACGTAGCTGCGCACGTCCGACACGGTGATCGCGTGTCGCATGAGCAAGTCGCGAGGCTGCATCGCCGTGCGGGGCGGCGGTAGCTTCGGTGATGACCGCTCGGCAAAGGCCAGGTTCCTCGAGTGAGTCATGAGGCCCTGGACGAGCTCGTTCGTCCGGGCCAGACCTGGGATGCGGGTCACGTCGGGCAGGCGAACTTCGTAGGGAGCGATTTGCTCGTAGAGCGTCCGGGCGGCGTCCAGACTTGCGTCAATCTGAGACTGATACTTGAGCATCGACGAGAGTTCGGACAGTGCGGCATTGTGCGAGGCGGCCTGCGCGAGGCCACTGATTCTCTCCCACGTTTCCGGCGATATTGGGAAATCCACAGGTGACGTCGTCGAGCTACGAGACGAACGCTCCGATTTGTCCGCTTCACGCGCATCGTCCTCGGTCGACCTGGGCGAGTCAGGCTCGGGCGGACTGCCATCGCCGTCTTCATCGGGCGGTGTGTTTGGTTCCCTGCCGTCACTCTCTCGGGTCACGGCGCGATTCTATGCGCCGCGGTCACCAGCAGCGACGGCCAGGGCAATCCCCGCACCGAAGCTGCGACAGTGCCGGCAACGACAGGTCGAGCACGCCGGCCCCCGACGGCCAGACCTCTCCCTTGTCTCGCCCGGTCCCACCGCGATTGCGGGCTCTTCGGACATCAGGTGGGGGTAGGGCGCGCCGGGTGAGGTTCGGCGGGTAGGGGTCGAGGTCCTCGAGGATCAGAAGCGCTAACCAGCTGATCCATCACGAGGACCTCGACGTGCTTCACCCTACTTCGGGGTGCGCTGACGCGCGCTCTGCCGCTGATCC
>JBQDJW010000441.1:0-3469 GCA_052086425.1 Pseudoclavibacter sp.
CAGAGCGCCGACCTTCCGGGGATCGCCGCAGCGGCGGGTGGCGCCTGGGGTGCGACGGTCGAGACGCCGGACGAGCTCGAGCTGGCGGTCGCCGAAGGCCTCGAGGTGGTCGCCTCTGGTCGCTCGGCCGTCATCGCGGCGAGACTCGCGCCGATCTCGCGCCAGCCAGCGGAGGCCGCGCGGTAGCGAGGCGGTGCGGTGCGGGCCGCCCGCTGACGCGGTCGGCTTGACGTGGCACCGGCCGTGGCGGGCTGGCAGCGTGCTCGAACAAGACTCCAATGAGAGCAGTTCTCCAGCCCGCGTGCTCGCCGGAGCCGCAGCGGATTGCAGCAGGCTCAGCCCGCTGCGAGCAGTTCCGCCCCGAGCTCACGCGCGCCGGCTGCGCTCGACGCCCGCAGCACCTGCTCGGCGACCTCGCGCGCCTGCTCAAGCGTCACCCGCTTCAGCGACGCCCGCACCTCGGCGAACGCCGGCGGCGCCATCGACAACGACCGGACACCGAGCCCGACGAGCACGACCGCGAGCCGCGGGTCGGCCGCGGCCTCGCCGCACACGCCGACGCTCTTGCCCGTCGTCGCGCCCGCGTCGCCCGCGATCTTGATGAGGCGCAGCACCGACGGGTGCCACGGGTCTTGGAACCCGGCGACCGACCCGAGCACGCGGTCGGCCGCCAGCGTGTACTGCGTCAAGTCGTTTGTGCCGATGGAGATGAAGTCGCTCGTCTCGAGCACCTGCTCCGCGAGGATCGCGGCCGACGGCACCTCGATCATCGAGCCGGCGACCTTGATGCCGAGCTCGCGCGCGAGCTGCGTGAAGTATTCGCTCTCCGACGCCTCCGACACCATCGGCGCCATGACCCACAAGTTCGCCCCCGTCGCCGCCTCGGCCGCCGCGAGCGCCGTGAGCTGATCGCGCAGGATCTCCTCCCTCGCCCGAAGCACCCGGATACCGCGCAGACCGAGCGCGGGGTTCGGCTCGTCTGCCTCGGTGAGGAACGCGAGCGGCTTATCGGCGCCCGCGTCGAGCACGCGCGCGACGACCTTCATGCCCTTGAAGTGCGCAAGCAGCTCGGTGTAGACGGTGATCTGCTTCGCGACGCTGGGCGCGTCATCGGCGTCGAGGAAGAGGAACTCGGTGCGGAACAGGCCGACGCCCTCGGCGCCGAGCTCGACGGCGCGGGGACCGTCGCCTGGCTTGCCGACGTTCGCGAGCACCTGGATCGCCGTGCCGTCCGCGAGCACGCCCGACTCGATGGGAGCCGCATCGAGCGCCGCCTGGCGATCGATCTCGTGCTTCGCGTTGGCGAGCTGCTGCGCGGTCGGGTTCACGAACACCGAACCGGTTCCGGCCTCGACGATGATCGTCGCGCCGTCGACGATTCGATCGGCACCGGTGACCGCGACGACGGCGGGCAGTCCCTTTTCGGCCGCGAGGATGCCCGTGTGGGCCTTCGGCGAGCCGTCGCGCGTCACGAGCGCGAGAACCTTCGACAGGTCGAGCTTCGCCGTGTCGGCGGGCGCGAGGTCGTGGGCCACGAGAATGAACGGCTCGTCGCTGTCGGGAACCTCCGGCGCGGGAACGCCGAGCAGCTTCGCGACGACGCGCTGCGAGACGTCTCCGAGGTCGGTCGCACGCTCCGCCATGTAGCCGCCCATGCTGCGCAGCGTCGCGCGGAACGATTCGAAGGCCTCGAACACCGCACGCTCCGCGGTCTTGCCGATCGCGGTCCGCTCGCCCACCGCATCCGCCAATGACGGGTCGCCTGCCATCATGGCCGACGCCTCGAGCACCTCGCGCGCAGACCCCGCGACCTCGGTCGCACGCGTGCCGAGCTCACCGGCGACCTCGGACAGCGCGTCCAGCGCCCGCTGCTTCTCCGCCGCGACGTCCCCGTCGACGCGCGCGTCGGCGTCCGGTTCTGGCAGGGGGTCTGGCATGCGCACGACCGTGCCGATGGCGACCTTCGTTCCTACACCGAATCCCGTGAGTTCCACGTGTCCTCCTCGACCAACTGCCTGACACGACCGCCGGCGCCGGCGCCGCGGTCACCTTGCCGAATAGGGTAGTCGCGTGAACGAGCAAACGGCTGCCCGATCGCCGCGATCGCGTCGCACGATCCTCCCGCCGTTTCCGCCGCGCCGGGAGGGCGCGTCGTTGATCGAGCGCGTACAAGACCTCGATGCCTGGTGGCAGGCCACACGAATCGCACGAACGATCAAGGAGAACACGGACAAGGGGGCGCCGGTCATGGCCGGCGGCATGGCCTTCATGGGCCTGTTCTCGGTCTTCGCCGGCATCTGGGCCGTGTTCTCCGTGCTCGGGCTGTTCGTGACGGGCCGCGACGACGTGCAGATGTGGATGATCGAGGCGATCGACACCGCACTGCCAGGCCTCATCGGGAACGAGGCGCCGATCAGGCCATCGGTCCTCCTGAACGCGAACGTCTTCGGGTGGGTCGGCGTCATCGCCCTCGCCGGCACGGTGTGGACGGCCCTGCGCTGGCTCGGCGGCGCGCGCATCGCGATCCGGCTCATCTTCGAGCTGCCGCCGACCGGAGACATCCCGTTCGTGCTCGCGAAGCTGCGCGACCTCGCGCTCGTCATCATCGCGCTCGTTCTCCTGATGGTGTCGTCGTCGTTCGTCGCGGGCAGCTCCGGCGCAATTGCCTGGATGCTCGATTTCTTCGGCCTCCATGCCATCAGCGGTGCGCAGGGTCTGTTGATCGAGATCGGTAGCTTCGTGATCGCGGTGCTGTTCGACTCCACGCTGCTCGCAGGCATCGTCCGCGTACTCGCACGGCTGCACGTGCCGTTCCGCGTGCTGATCCCCGCGTCAGTCGTGGGCGGGGTAGCGCTCTCACTGATCAAGACGCTCGCCGGATCGCTCGTTGGCGGTGCGTCGTCGAACCCGCTGCTCGCGACATTCGCCGCCCTGCTCAGCGTGCTGGTCATCTTCAACTTCATGGCGATGGTGCAGCTGTTCATCGCGACGTGGGTCAAGGTGACGATGGACGACCTCGGGTTCTCGCCTCGCACGCTGACGGCCGAAGAGGCCGCGGTCGAGGCCCGTGCGACCGCCGTGCGGGCGCAGCAGCAACTGCTGGCCGCCGAAGAGCTGACGCTGCGGGAGCGGCTTCGGACGTCGCGCAGGTTCGGCAGCAGAAAGGTGAAGCGGCGCCTGCGCGAGATCGGGGACGAGCGGCGGGCGCTCGAGACCCGCGATCTCGAGCTGCGCATGTGGAACGGGAGCGGGCCGCACCGGCGCGACGAGGGATGAGAGCCGCTCGCACGTTCGCTTCGACGAGCTCAGCGGGCAACGTGGGCGACGTCAGTGAGCGCTACTCGAAGCGCTCGTCGACGTTGTCCTCCGCGATAAGGCGCACGACAGACTCGAGGCGCGCACGCGTGACGCGAGCCGCATCGCCGACCTCACCCGGCCGATCGAGCAGCGTCCCGAGCGCCTCGCCGCG
>JBQDJW010000442.1:0-3446 GCA_052086425.1 Pseudoclavibacter sp.
TACAGCTCCTGCTTGCGATCCTGCAGGAAGAGCGCGAGCTGCTTCAGCGCGAACGCGCGCTCGTGAAACGTCATGGCCTGGATACCCGCGCGGCCGACGGCCCGGGCGTGCGCGACGGCGCCCGCCACGTCGAGCCCGTCGGTCGAGGCCCGTGCGATCTGCTCGCCGGTGTTGGCGTCGAGCACGGGCGTGCCGGCGACGCCGGAGTCGGGCTCCCACCACGCCCCTGAAACGTAGCTGCGGACAAAGGGCGCCGCCTGCGCGGCCGCCTCGGTTGCGGTCATGCTGTCTCTTCTCTCCGGTGAGCGTCGCTGCTCGACGTCATTGATTGACGCCGCTGTTCAGCGTCGATAGCGCGAGTTGCGTGCGAACGCGGTGCCGGCAGCCCGCCTGGCCGCTCGCACGACCCTCGCGGGCCGTACGATCGACGCGCGGATCGGCGACGCATCCTGAATTACTGACCCTGCGGTCGGTATTGTTCAAGGGTACCCGACACACCGCGGGACTTCACCCCTGATTTGGAGGCTTCGATGCCGTTTCGACCCTGGACCATCACGCTCGGCGAACTCGATGAGCGCATGGGGGTGCGCATCGTCGAGCAGTCGATCGATCGCGTCGTCGCGACGATGCCCGTCGCCGGCAATCGCCAGTCGTTCGGTCTGCTGCACGGCGGCGCGTCGCTGGCGATCGGCGAGGCGGTCGGGTCGTGGGCGGCCGTGATCCACGCGTCCACGCTCGGAAAATCGGCAGTCGGCGTCGACGTCTCGGCGACCCATCACCGCTCGGCGACGGACGGAACCATCACGGTGACGGCGTCGCCGATCTCGCTCGGACGACGACTCACGAGCCACGACGTCGTCATCGACGACGAGGCGGGAGTGCGGTTGTGCTCGATGCGCATCACCAACGCGATCGTCGACCGGCCGATCCCGGGCTTCGACTACGTGGAGGCCTGAGCAGCGCACCTCCGCGCTCTGGGCCGGAGGCGCCGCACCCGGATTGTCAGACCTCGTCGCCGGAGCCGGCGGCGTCGTCCCACGCCTTCCGGTAGAGCGGGAAGAGCATCGCCCACGTGAAGAGAAACGTCATGACGAACACGACGCCGATCACCGCGACGGCGTCGAGCATGTCGATCGTCACGATGATGGCACCCGCCATCGTCGCGGCTGCCGCCGCGAATGCAGACTCGCCGATGGCGATGCGGAACGTGTCGACGCGGCGCGAGCGGCGCAACTCGTTCGAGACGCTTCGCGAGATCGAGATCCCGAGAATTGCGGCGAGCACGATGATCGCGATCATGCCGAGCCAGGTGCCGGCGAGCCCGAGCACGCCCCGCTCGATCGTGATCGCGCGCCCCGCGTCGGTACCGATCGAGAACGGGATGCACAACAGCATCCCGACGATCAGGAGCGCGGGGGCGACCCGTAGCACCGTCGCGCCCAAAGGAGGGCGGAACGCCACCAACTCGAGGTGCCGGTCGAGGTCGGTCTCGTTGACGGGAGTCGTGTCGGACGTCGCCCCTGCGAGGTCATCCGAGACGTCGTCGTGCGACGGCAATCGGTCGTCGCGCGTCCGATCGTCCGCGCGCTTGCGCCGCCATGAGAACACCAGCCAAGTCTACGGGCAGGCGATGGCCCGGATGCGCGGGGCGAGAACGCGAAACGCCCGGCCGGACCGTTCGGTCCGGCCGGGCGCCGTGGGTCGGCCGCCTAGTTGCTTTCGGCGCGCTCCCTGCGCTTCTTGAGCTGGTTCTGAATGAAGCCCCAAATGACCAGGACGAGGACCGAACCGACGACGGCCCACAGCCAGGTCCAGAAGTTCCAGAACCCCCATTCCGCAGGGTTCCAGAAGATCGAGGCGATGAGCCCGCCGACGACCGAGCCGATGACGCCGAGCAGCAGGGTGAGCCAGAAGCCGCCGCCCTGCTTGCCAGGCAGGACGAGCTTCGCGAGCGCGCCCGCGATGAGTCCGACGATGAGCCACGGAATGAAGCTGAGACCGAGCATGAGTGTCCTCCCGAAACGACGTGCCCGCGGCGGCCGACCGGCCGCGCGGCACCCACGCTAGTCCCGGGGTCCGACCTGCGGCCGAACTCGGCGTAACGATTGGGTGCCCGCACGGCGAAACGCCGACCCTGTTCCGCGCGGTGGGCGCGGTCTGGGCCGGCGTTTCGGCGATCGGCACGACCGTGCGAGCCGGTCGTGTGCGGTGTCTCCGCGAGGCGCTTCCGCCTTGCGCTACTCCGAAGCGTCGCCGTTCGACGCTGCGGTCGATGCCTTGCCGTCGTCGCTCGAGCCGCCGAGGCCGGATGCGGCGCCGACACTGCCGAGCAGTTTGCGCAGGTCGATGCCCGTCAGCGACTCGAGCACCTCGGTGCCTTCGCCGAGCACCTGCGCGACGGTCTTGGTGACCGCCGAGGCGCCGTCGGTCGAGACGACCGTGAGGTTGTCGATGTTGCCGACAGGGGCGGCGATCGCCGTCATGATCTCGGGCAGGCGGGAGATGATCTCCTGCGCGATGGCGGCCTCGCCGTACTTGAGGAGCGCCTCGGCCTTGGCGTCGGTCGACGCCGCTTCGGCGAGACCCTCGGCCTGCGTCGCGGCTGCGCGGGCGTCACCCTCGGCACGAATACCCGCTGCGAGCGCGATCTGCTTGTCTCGCTCGGCCTCACCGGCGAAGCGGACGGAGGTCGCCGCGGCCTCTGCGTCTTGCACCGCGGCGACCTTGTTCGCCTCGGCCGTCCGCGTCCGGCGATACACCTCGGCGTCGGTTGCGGCGTTCTCGGTGTCGCGGCGGGCGGTCGCCTCCTGGACCTTGGCGTACGCCTGCGCCTCGGCCGGCTTGCGCACCTCGATGTCGAGGCGCTCCTGCGTCACACGCGCCTGCTCGGCGAGCGCTTCGCGCTCCTGCGTGGCGACCAGACGGTCCTGCTCGGCTCGTGCGAACTCACCAGCGGCATCGGCCTCGGCGTTCGCGCGGTCGGTCTCGGCTTTGATCGAGGCCTGGCGCAGGCGCAGTTCCTTCTCACGCTCTGCGATGCGCTCCGACGCCTCGATCTTCGCGAACTCGCTGATGCGGGCGGCCTCGGCTTCGCTGACCTCGGCGACCTGGCGGGCGCGAGCGGCCTCGGCGCGACCGAGGTTCTGCAGGTAGTCGTTGCCCGGCGTGGAGATGTCGGAGATGTTGAGCAGGTCGACCTGCAGACCCTGCTCGATGAGGTCGGCCTTCGTCTCGGCGACGACGCGGTCACCGAGGAACTTGCGGTCGGAGATGATCTGCTCGATGGTCATGTCGCCGACGATCGAGCGGAGCGAACCTTCGAGCGACTCGCGGATGATGTCGTTGAGGGCCTCCTGCTGGTCGAGGAATCGCTGTCCCGCGCGGCGGACGCCGTCTTCCGGTCCCGACACCTTGAAGTTGATCGACGCCTTGATCGCGATCGTGAT
>JBQDJW010000443.1:0-1778 GCA_052086425.1 Pseudoclavibacter sp.
GCCGCTCGAGCGCGCTCGAGGTCGTCACGCCGAACAGCGAATCGGCGATGGCACTCGTCGGCGCGTCTGGCCGAATGGGCGTCGCCTCCCGAGCCCGTGAGGTGCGGGCGGTGCACCGCGTCGTGATCCGCGAGGGCGAGGCCATCGCCGCGATGCTGAAGATCATCGGGGCGAGCGAGACCGTCTCGAGCTGGGAGGCGATGCGCCAGCGCCGAGAAACGCGCGCGACCGCCAACCGGCTCGTCAACTTCGATGACGCGAACCTGCGCCGCTCCGCGCAGGCGGCCGTGGCCGCGTGCTCGCGCGTCGAGCGGGCGCTCGAGATCCTTGGAGACGAGGCGCCAGACCACTTGAAGTACGCGGGCAAGCTGCGTCTCGACTTCCGCGACGCCTCGCTCGACGAACTCGGCCGGAAGGCCGATCCGGCGATGACGAAGGACGCCGTCGCCGGCCGTATCCGTCGTTTGCTGGCACTCGCGGACAAGCACGCGGAATCGATCGGCATTCCCGGCACGGAGGCGAACCTGCCCATGGACGAGGAGCTGTAGCGACCAGTCGCGCGCACTCGCCGAAATCGTTCGTCTCTGCGGGTTTCGTCGAAACCCGATGTCAGTAGGCTTGGCGTCGATACGACGTTCCGGACCAAGACCGCCGTATCTCGACCCGACGCCGGGGCTCGCCGATCGCGTGAACCACTGGCCACGGCCGGGCAGCTTCGACCGCAGCGCACATTTCCAGCTAAGGAGCCCCTTGTGACGAAGATCGCAATCAACGGTTTCGGCCGCATCGGACGCGGCTACGCCCGCGCCCTGCTGCAGAACGACAATGACCTCGAACTGGTCGCCATCAACGACCTCACCGACAACAGGACGCTCGCGCACCTGTTCAAGTACGACTCCACCTCGGGTGTCTTGAACGAGACCATCGAGCACGACGACGACTACATCACGGTCGACGGCCGCAAGATCCACGCGACGAGCGAGTCCGACCCGTCGAAGCTCCGCTGGGAGGAGTTCGGCGTCGAGATCGTGCTCGAGTGCACCGGCCGCTTCACCGACCCGGCGAAGGCGGCCGCCCACCTGCAGGCAGGTGCGAAGAAGGTCATCATCTCGGCGCCCGCGAAGGGCGACGCGCCCACGTTCGTGTACGGCGTGAACCACGAGACGTACAACCCCGAGACCGACCACATCATGTCGAACGCCTCGTGCACGACGAACTGCCTCGCGCCCGTCGTCAGGGTGCTGCACGACTCGTTCGGCATCCAGACGGGCCTCATGACGACCGTGCACGCGTACACGGCCGACCAGGTGCTGCAGGACTCGCCGCACAGCGACCTGCGACGCGCTCGCGCCGCCGCCCTCAACATCGTGCCGACGTCGACCGGGGCCGCCAAGGCGATCGGACTCGTCATGCCGGAGCTCGCGGGAAAGCTCGACGGCTTCGCGCTACGAGTGCCGGTCGAGACCGGCTCGCTGACCGACCTGACCGTCACGCTCGAGAACCCCGCGAGCGTCGACGAGGTCAACGCCGCGTTCAAGGCCGCTGCCGAGGGCGAGTTCTCCGGCATCCTGAAGTACAACGAAGACCCGATCGTCTCGCGCGACATCATCGGCGAGAGCCACTCGTCGATCTTCGACGCGCCGCTGACCAAGGTGATCGGCAACCAGGTCAAGGTGTCGAGCTGGTACGACAACGAGTGGGGCTACACGGTTCGGCTCATCGACCTCACCGAGTACGTCGCGAAGTTCCTGTAGGGCTCCGACTCGCGTCGGATGCGC
>JBQDJW010000443.1:1788-3437 GCA_052086425.1 Pseudoclavibacter sp.
CTCGGCCAGCCACGGCCGCGCCTCCGACCGAAACCGACCCGGCACCCGAGCTGCACGGCAGCGCGGCCGCATTGCCGCCCCGCAACGCGGCGGCTCCCGCCGCCGGTCGCCGCGGAAGCAGCATCCTGGCCACTCACCGGAAAGAAAGGCCCATCGATATGGCCCTGAGCACCCTTGAATCCCTCGGCTCGCTCGCCGGGAAGACCGTCATCGTGAGGTGCGACCTGAACGTTCCCCTGAAGGACGGCGCGATTACCGACGACGGCCGCGTTCGCGCGTCGCTCGGGACGATCCGCTCTCTCATCGAAGATGGCGCCAAGGTCGTCGTCATCTCGCACCTGGGTCGGCCGAAGGGTGCGCCCGACCCGCAGTTCTCGCTCGCGCCTGCGGCCGCGCGGCTCGGCGAACTCCTCGGTCAGAACGTGCCACTGGCCGACGACACCGTCGGCCCGAGCGCGAAAGCCCTCGTCGCGGCGCTCGAACCCGGCGGCGTCGTCGTGCTCGAGAACCTCCGCTTCAACCCCGGCGAGACGAGCAAGGACGACCACGAGCGCGAGGCATTCGCGACCGAGCTCGCCTCTCTCGGCGACGCCTTCGTGTCCGACGGCTTCGGCGTCGTGCATCGCAAGCAGGCGTCGGTGTACGACCTCGCGAAGCAGCTTCCCGCCGCGGCCGGCATGCTCGTCGCCGCGGAGGTCGAGGTGCTCGCCCGCCTGACCGACGACGTCGAGCGCCCATACGCGGTCGTCCTCGGCGGCTCGAAGGTGTCCGACAAGCTCGGGGTCATCGACAACCTGTTGCCGCGCGTCGACAAGCTCATCATCGGCGGCGGAATGGTCTTCACGTTCCTCGCTGCGAAGGGATACGCGGTCGGGGCATCGCTGCTCGAGACCGACCAGATCGAGAATGTCACGGCGCAGATCGAGGAGGCGAAGCGGCTCGGCGTCGAACTCGTGCTGCCGACCGACATCACGGTCGCCGAGAAGTTCGCGGCCGACGCGGCATTCGAGCACGTGCCCGCCGACGCGATGGAGTCGTCGAGTTTCGGCGCCGCCGGCATCGGCCTCGACATCGGCCCGGCATCGGCCAAGGTGTTCGCCGCGGCGATCGCCGACGCCACGACGGTGTTCTGGAACGGCCCCGCCGGCGTCTTCGAGTTCGAAAACTTCGCGGGCGGCACGAAGGCGATCGCCGAGGCGCTGACGAAGATCACTGGCCTCTCGGTCGTCGGCGGCGGCGACTCGGCCGCGGCCGTGCGGACGCTCGGATTCAGCGACGACCAGTTCGGTCACATTTCGACGGGCGGAGGAGCCAGTCTCGAGCTGCTCGAGGGCAAGCGCCTCCCCGGACTGGAGGTTCTCGGATGGTAACGCGCACGCCCCTCATGGCGGGCAACTGGAAGATGAACTTCGATCACCTGCAGTCGATCGCGTTCGTCCAGAAGCTCGCCTGGACGCTCAAGGACGGCAAGCACGACTTCGACGCGGTCGAGGTCGCCGTCTTCCCGCCGTTCACGGATCTGCGCAGCGTTCAGACGCTCGTCGACGCCGACAACCTGAAGATCGTCTACGGCGGCCAGGACCTGTCGCCCATGGACAGCGGCGCCTACACGGGCGACGTCTCGGGCCAGTTCCTCTCGGCGCTCGGCT
>JBQDJW010000444.1:0-3436 GCA_052086425.1 Pseudoclavibacter sp.
GTGATCGCGTTGCGGATCATCGGCACGGCGCGGTCGCCCTCGCCGACCGTGATGATCGGCTCGAGGCCGAGGCGCTCGGCCAGCTTGACGCCGCCGTCGATGGTCTGCACGGGCCCGCAGGCGATGCCGGCCTCGGTGAGGCGGTCGAACCACTCGTCGACCGTCGCGGTCGCGAGCGCCTCGACGAGCAGCGGCCGCAGCTCGCCGCGGTTGACGTTGCGCGCGTCGGTCGTCGCGAAGCGCTCGTCGTCGGCGAGCTCCGGGCGGCCGAGCGCCGTCGCGAGTGCCGCGAACTGGCGGTCGTTCGCGGCGACGACGAGGATCTCGCCGTCCGCGGCTGGCAGCGGCTCGTACGGGAAGAGGCTCGGGTGCGCGTTGCCCATGCGCATGGGCACCTGACCGCCGGCCACGTAGGTCGACGAGTGGTTGGCCATGCCGGCGAGGGCGGTCGACAGGAGGTTCACCTCGACGTGCTGTCCCTCCCCCGTCGCGTCGCGATGGCGGAGGGCGGCGAGGATGCCGATCGTGCCCTGCAGGCCGGTCATGATGTCGAAGACCGACACACCAGAGCGGTACGCGGGGCCGTCCGGGTCGCCCGTGAGGCTCATCAGGCCGGACATGGCCTGCACGATGAGGTCGTAGCCGGGCAGGCTCGCGCCTCCTGCGCTGCCGAATCCGCTGATCGAGGCGTACACGACCGAGGGGTTCGCCTCGGCGACCGAGTCGTAGTCGAGCCCGAACTTTGTCAGACCACCTGGCTTGAAGTTCTCGATGACGACATCGGCGCGGCGCGCGAGCTCCTGCGCCACGACCCGGTCGTCCTCATCGCGGAAGTCGAGCACGATGTCGCGCTTGTTGCGGTTGATGCCGAGGTAGTACGTCGAGACGCCCTCGCGCTCAGGCGGCCGCCAGCCGCGCGTCTCGTCGCCGACCGGCGCCTCGACCTTGACGATGTCTGCCCCGAGATCGCCGAGGATCTGGGTCGAGAACGGGCCCGCGAGCACCCGCGAGAAATCGGCGATCAGGAGACCCGAGAGGGGGCCGGCCGGACCTCCGGATTCGTCGTTTTCGTTCGCCGCCGTGCGGGCGGGCGTCGTGTCGTCTTCGACCACGCAGTCTCTCCTTCGGACAATCATCCGCTCTGCGGACACCTCCAGGATAGGACGTGCTCGCGAGCGCGTCAATCGGCGCGCCCGCGGCCGTGCGAGCCGTCGGACGCGCTGCCGACCACCGGCGAACCGCACCTTGCCAGCGATGCTCGACCGTGGCATCCTTGCCGATTGTCAGACAACCCACGGCCGCGGACACCCGCCGCACCGCCGGATTGCCGGACGCGTTCAAGGAGGAACGATCGTGCACAGCTTCCCGCGACCCACCGACACTCGCCTGTCGGTCGCGCGCGACCCCGTCTCGGCGACGTGCGACGAGTGCGCCTCGACGAGTGTCCGCACCTATCGGGTGCTCAGCGAGGGCGGCTGGTGGACCGTCGTCAAGTGCCAGGACTGCCTGCGGTCGCTGAGCCGCACGCCGGCGCCGGCGCTCGGCTCGTACGTGCCGCTCGGCACGACGCTCTAGGCCCGGCGCCGCCCGATTCACGCGCGGAATGCCGCGAACCCACGCGAAGACGCGGAGAGGAACCCAATGTTCGGAGTTGCAGATGTTCGGCGTTGATGTCGGAGGCACGTTCACCGACGTGGTGTCGGTGCGCGATGGCCGTATCGAGGTCACCAAGAGCCGCGCCGACCCAGCCGGGTCGGTCATCGAGGGCGCCAGGCGGCTCGGGGTCGCGGACAGCCCGACCTTCAACCACGCGAGCACGATGGGACTTAACGCCGTGCTCGAGCGGCGCCTGCCGAAGATCGGGTTCCTCGCGACCGACGGGTTCCGCGACATCCTCGATCGCGGGCGGCTGCAGCGGCCACTCGCAGCGCAGACCGACCCGTCGTGGCGGCGCTCGTTCGGCGACGCGAGCCGCCCGCTCGTGCCGCGCTACCTGCGGCGCGGCATCGTCGAACGTCAGCGCTCCGACGGCACGACCCACATCGACCTCGACGAGCGGCAGGCGCGGCACGAGCTCGAGATCCTCGCGCGCTGCGGCGTCGAGGGTGTCGCGATCTGCCTGATCAACGCGTACGTCGACCCGGCGCACGAACTGCGGCTCGCCGAGCTGGCCCGCGAGGTGCTCGGCCCCGATGTGCCCGTCTCGCTCTCGTCGCAGACGTCGCCGCTCGCGAAGGAGTACGAGCGCGCGTCGACGACCGTCATCGATGTGGTCATGAAGCTGCTCTTCGACGACTACGCCGCCGCGCTGGCCGGCGGCCTCGACGACCTCGGTTTCGGCGGCGAGCTGCGCTTCGCCGACTGCGCGGCCGGCCTCCTGCCCTGGCGAGAGGCGCTTACTCGCCCCTTCCGCATCCTGTTCGCCGGCCCGGCCGCCGGTACCGTCTCGAGCCAGCACCTCGGCGAGGCGATCGGGCGACGCGACCTCATCTGCGCCGACGTCGGCGGCACGTCGACCGACGTCTCGATGATCGTCGCGGGCAAGCCGTTCGTGCAGAACACGTTCGAGATCGAGCACGACCTCGTCATCAACGCCCTGTCGACCGAGGTGTCGAGCGTCGGCGCGGGCGGCGGCAGCCTCGTGAGCGTGTCGGCTGGCGGCGGTATCGCCGTGGGGCCGGGCAGCGCCGGCGCCGACCCGGGGCCCGCCTGTTACGGGCGCGGCGGAACGCAGCCCACCGTCACCGACGCCGTGCTGCTCATGGGCATCATCGAGCCTGACGGCTTCGCCGGCGGCGAGTTCACCCTCGACCGCGACGCGGCCAGGCGCGCGTTCGAGTCACTCGACACCCCGCTCTCGATCGACGAACGCATCCGCAGCACCTATCGTCTCGCCGTGTCGCACATGGCAGAGGAGATCATGAACGTCGCCGTGCGGCACGGTGCCGATGTGCGCGACTTCTCACTCATGGCCTACGGTGCAGCCGGTGGAATGCTGCTGCCGGCGGCCCTCGAGGTGCTGCCAATGCGCGAGGTCATCGTGCCGCCCCATCCCGGCCTGTTCTCGGCGCTCGGCCTCGTCTCGGCCGACGAGGTCTACAGCGTGAGCGAGAGCGCCTATGTCGTGCTCGATGCCTCGACCGCCGACGAGATCGACGCGGTGTTCGCGCGCATGGAGGCCAAACTGCGCGAGCAGATCGGCGACGCGGCCCGTGCCGACGGCGTGATCGCGCGGCGCTCGCTCGACGGCCGCCTCGTCGGTCAGGGCTGGGAGACCCCGTTCGTTCCCGTGCCGGCCGGCCGGATTTCTGCCGCGTCGATCGGCGAGCTCGTCGAGGCGTTCCACAATGTCTACGAGGCCCGGAACGGGCAACGCTTCGCGACGATGCCCGTCGAGGGCGTCACCTACCGCGTCGAGATCGTCGTTCCGGCCGAG
>JBQDJW010000445.1:0-3429 GCA_052086425.1 Pseudoclavibacter sp.
CCCTGGTCGCCTCGAGACCGCGGGCCCGCACGCGGGGTGGATGCTCCTGGCCGCGTTCGCGACGCTCGCGGTCGGCGCGTTGACGGGTGCCGTTGTGCCGCTCGCCGACGTCGATCCGTCGGGGTCTGCCGGGTCTGCCGCGACGCGATCGGAGTCGGGGAGCGCGCGCGGCGCGACGGCGCGCACGCGGGCCGGCGGCAACCGGAGACGTGTCGGCAGCGCTCGGGATCCTCGAGATCTCGACGACGGCGATGGCGTCCACGACGACGAGTACCTCAACGACGAATATCTCGACGACGAGGACGACGACCAGTTCGACGAAGAAGACCTCGACGACGACGAGGACGAGTTCGACGAGGACGAGCTGGCCGACGAGTTCGACGAGGCGTTCGGCACGGACGAGGCGGACGACATCGATGACGTCGAGGTCGACGACCAGGCCAAGCGTGACGAGCGCGGGCGCGGCGACGGAATCCGGAAGCGGTCTCGGTTCGGCATCGGCCGAGGTGGGGCGAAGCCGTCGGCCGCCGCGTCGCGCGGCACGTCGAAGACCGGCCGCGACGGCGACGGCGCCGACGCCAGCCGTACGCAGGCGTCCCCGGCGACCGCGGCGAAGGCGAGCCCGCGCACGCCGCGCGACGACGACGAGCCCGACATCTACGCCGGCATCGACCCGCTCGCCGACGACGACGCCCGCTGACGACGAGGCGCGCTGACGACGACGCCCGCCGACGACGACGCGCGCTGACGACGAGGCGCGCCCAAGACAGGGTTCGCCGCGCCTCTCCTCTCCGTCCCTTGTCGCCGTCCCCTCTCGCCATCCCGGTCGACGGCCGATTCCACCGCGAACTGCGAAGTTGTAGTTGTTGTGGTGCGACCACTCTCGCCACGACTGCCCACTCTTCGAAGCGGG
This sequence comes from Pseudoclavibacter sp., assembly GCA_052086425.1. Classification (GTDB taxonomy): domain Bacteria; phylum Actinomycetota; class Actinomycetes; order Actinomycetales; family Microbacteriaceae; genus Pseudoclavibacter. The sequence continues at coordinate 914 of JBQDJW010000445.1, forward strand.
AGGAGCCACCCACTCCGCGACCCACTCCGCGACCTACCCCCGTGCCGCACGGCCCAGCCGCGGGCGAGTACGCTATTCCGGTGCGCAACCTTGTCGTCCTGATCTCGGGAGCGGGCTCGAATCTTCGTGTCCTCCTGCGCGCCATCGACGACGCTGCTGGCACACCCGACGACCTCGGCGCCCGCGTCATCGCCATCGGCGCCGACACCGACCGCGCGAATCTCGACCTCGGCGACGAATTCGGCATCCCCACCTTCGTCGTCAAGCCCGGCGACTACCCCGACCGCGCCGCCTGGGGCGATGCGCTGGTCGAGCGCATCCGAGGCTTCGCGCCCGACGTCACCGTGCTGTCCGGATTCATGCGCCTCGTGCCGCCTGGCGTCGTGCGCGCGCTGTCACCCGCGCTACTCAACACCCACCCGGCCTTCTTGCCCGAGTTCCCGGGTGCGCACGCCGTCCGCGACGCGATCGAGGCCGGCGCCTCGCGCACCGGCGCGACGATCATGATCGTCGATGACGGCGTCGACACCGGACCGATCATCGACCAGGTTCGCGTCGAGATCGAGCCCGGCGATACCGAGTCGACGCTGCACGATCGCATCAAGCAGGCAGAGCGTCGCCTCCTCGTCGACACGGTCCGCGGCATCGCGAGCGGGACGATCGACCTCGCCGCGATCGCGACCGAGCGGTCGCCCGCCGCCGCGCCCCGCCCCGAAGCCGGCACCGCGCCCGAAGACGCGCCCCGCGCATCCGGCGCCACGCCGGCAACCGAAACCACCCATACCGCGCACGCCACAGAGGAGCCAACAACGCTATGAGCGCACCAGCCGCCCGCACCCCCGACCACGACCGCGACCGCGTCGCCGTTCGCCGCGCGCTCGTCTCGGTGAGCGACAAGTCCGGCCTGCTCGAGCTCGCCGAGGCACTCAAGACCGGCGGCGTCGAGATCGTCTCGACCGGTTCGACGGCAGCCCGGATGCGCGACGCCGGCTACGACGTGACCGACGTCGCGTCGGTCACCGGCTTCCCCGAAATGCTCGACGGGCGCGTCAAGACGCTGCACCCGGCCGTGCACGGCGGCGTGCTCGCCGACCTGCGCTTCGACGACCACGCGAAGCAGCTCGACGAGTTCGGCATCAAGCCGTTCGAGCTCGTCGTCGTGAACCTCTACCCCTTCGTCGAGACGGTCGCCTCGGGCGCCGCCGCGCCCGACGTGGTCGAGCAGATCGACATCGGCGGCCCGGCAATGGTGCGCGCGTCGGCGAAGAACCACGCGAACGTCGCGATCGTCGTCGACCCGGGCGCCTACGGCGAGGTCGCCGAGGCGATCGCGGCCGGCGGCACGACGCTCGCGCAGCGCCGCGCCCTCGCGTCGGCGGCATTCACGCACACGGCCGAGTACGACGCGGCCGTTTCGGCCTGGTTCCGCGAGCAGTTGCTCGTCGACGAGCTCGCTGAGGTGACCGAGGCCGCCGCCGCGTCCGGCGGCGAGGCAGAGGGCGCCGACGACGACACGTTCCCAGAGGAGCTCGTGCTCGACTTCGACCGCGTCGACACGCTGCGTTACGGCGAGAACAGCCACCAGCGCGCCGCGCTCTACGCGACGCCCGGCGGCGTCGGCATCGCGCAGGCGACGCAGCTGCACGGCAAGGCCATGTCGTACAACAACTACGTCGACGCCGACGCGGCGCTGCGCGCCGCCTACGACTTCGACGTGCCGGCCGTCGCCGTCATCAAGCACGCGAACCCCTGCGGCGTCGCCATCGCCCCGGCCGAGCTGCTCGACGACGACTCCGCCGCGATCGCCGAGGCGCACCGCCGCGCCCACGCGACCGACCCGCTGAGCGCCTTCGGTGGCGTGATCGCCGCGAACCGCCCCGTGTCGGCCGAGATGGCCGAGACGGTCGCCGAGATCTTCACCGAGGTCATCGTTGCACCCGGCTTCGAGCCAGCCGCCGTCGAGATCCTCACCGCGAAGAAGAACGTGCGCTTGCTCGAGCTGCCCGCCGACTACGAGCGCGAGCACAACGAACTGCGCCAGATCTCGGGCGGCGCCCTGTTGCAGTCGACCGACGCGTTCGCCCACGACGCGCGCCTCAGCGCCGGGTGGACCCTCGCCGCGGGTGAGGCCGCCGACGAGGCGACGCTGCGCGACCTCGAGTTCGCCTGGATCGCGTGCCGCTCGGTCAAGTCGAACGGCATCCTCCTCGCGAACGACGGCGCGGCTGTCGGCGTCGGCATGGGCCAGGTCAATCGCGTCGACTCGTGCCAGCTCGCCGTGCGCCGCGCGGACGATCGCGCGGCCGGCTCGGTCGCCGCGTCAGACGCGTTCTTCCCCTTCGCCGACGGCCCGCAGGTGCTGATCGACGCCGAAGTGCGCGCGATCGTGCAGCCAGGTGGATCGGTCCGCGACGACGACGTGATCGAAGCCGCCACGACCGCCGGCGTCACGATGTACTTCACGGGCGAGCGCCACTTCTTCCACTGAACCACGGCGCATCCGGGCCCCGGCGCGA
>JBQDJW010000446.1:0-3425 GCA_052086425.1 Pseudoclavibacter sp.
GCAAGCGAGCGTCGAATGATCTGATCCATGCGTCCTCCCCCGACGTAGTCGGACACGACTGTCCGCTCCCCCGCGTCTCGGCCCGAACCTCCATCCTGGCAGGGCGGGAGCCGACAACTGAGACGCGCCACGCTGGTCTCGCGAGGGCGCCGCACCCGCGACGTCGTTGCGCTGAGCCCGATCAGCTCGCGCAGTCGACGCAGGTGCGGGCGACGGGCCGCACGCGGAGCCGCGCCGCCGCGATCGGTCGGCCGCATCGCTCGCAGACGCCGAAGGCGCCGCGCTTCAGGCGGTCGATGGCTGCCAGAATTTCCGCGCGCTCGGCGCGATTGTCCATCTGCATACCGGCGAGTCGCGACCACTCCGCCGATACGGGTGCGCCGTCTGGATCGTGCTCGTCGTCGGTGTTCGGGTCGCGGAGGTCGCCCAGCCCGGCGAGCTGCGATTCGAGCTCGGCCTCTGCGGCGTAGACGCGATCGAGGCGCTCGCTCAGAAGGCGCTCGAACTCCGGGGACTCGGCGGTCATTCCGTCATCGTGGCACGCTATCCATGCCATTTCGAGCCGTGGCCGATCCACCAACGCCGTTCCGCCCGGCGAAACCTCGTTTGCCGCGCGGAGAGCGCCCGCGCCATGGTGAAACATGACCGCACCCGTCTCGGGAGCGGCGCCCCGACCCCGATGGAGAGGACAGCATCCATGGCACCGTCGCGCGAGCGCAAGCCGCGAAGCGAGCAAAACCGGCAGCTCGCACTCACGATGTTCACGATCGGATTCGGCTACCACAACGACGCGTGGCGGCACCCCGACAGCCTCGCCGAACAGGTGGGCTCGCTTCGGCTCGTCGCCGACATGGCGAAAGCGGCGGAGCGGGCAAAGCTCGACGCGGTGTTCTTCGCCGACAACGTCTCATCGGCTCCAGTGCGCAACAACGCCGTTCGCGGCGCATCCTTCTATGAGCCGATCGCCACGATGGGCGCGCTCATCGGCAGCACCGACAAGATCGGCATGATCGGCACGATGTCGACGACGTGGTCAGAGCCGTTCCAGGCGGCCCGGCAATTCGCCTCCCTCGACCAGCTCAGCGGCGGACGCATCGGCTGGAACGTCGTGACGTCGATCAACGGCAACGAAAACTTCGGGAAGGCGGAGATGCCGCTGCCCGAGCGGCGATACGACCGAGCGATGGAATTCGTCGACGTGGTGCTGAAGCTCTGGAACAGCTGGGATCGCGGCGCGATCATCAGCGACCGCGAGCGGGCCGCATGGCTCGACCTCGACAAGGTGCACACGATCGATCACGTCGGCGAGTACTTCCAGGTTCGCGGCCCGCTGTCGATCCCCCGCTCGCCGCAAGACCGCCCGGTGGTCGTGCAAGCGGGTCAATCGCCGGCCGGCATCGAGCTCGGCTCGACGTACGCCGACATCATCTATACGGTGCAGCCCGAATTGGATGCGGCGATCGCTTTCCGAGACGACTATCGCGAGCGCGTGGCCGCGAAGGGCCGAAACCCGGACGGCGTCCGCATCCTGCCTGGCATCATGCCGATCACGGGCCGCACGCTCGCCGAGGCGCAGGAGTTCGCGCGCGAACTTGGCGACTGCATCTACGAGCCGAACGGGCGACAAGTGGTCGAGCGCCTGCTCGACTTCGACAGCTCCGACCTCGAGCTGAGCGATCGGATTCCCCAAGAGCGCCTCGTCGACGGCCCGCAGCGGATGCAACGCTGGCGCCACTTCCGCGACCTCTCTCAGGAGATGAATCTCGGCGAGTTCATGGTGCACGTGTGCCGCGCGGTCGGACACCGCGTCGTGATCGACACTCCGGAGCGCATCGCCGACACGATGATCGAGTGGTTCGACGCGGGCGCCTGCGACGGCTTCAACTTCAATCCGCCGAGCGTGCCGGAGGGGATGAACCGCATCTTCGACCTCGTCGTGCCGATCCTGCAGGAGCGCGGCTACTTCCGCGAGGACTACGTCGGCGACACGTTCCGAGAGCGCTCGGGTCTGTTGCTCGACGAGCCGGCACCAGTCGGGGCGAGCACCGCACCCGCCGCGTAGCCGCCTGACCCGGCCGCGTCGAGTCAGGCGAATGGCGCCAGCCCGAAGCGCCCCCACGCCACGAAGAGCATGCCGGCGAGGAACACGAGATCCCCCACGAGCTCTTTGTACTCAGACCGGCGTATCCGCTCGGTGACAGCGCCTGCCATGTACAACGCCATGCCGATTGCGGCAATCGGCACAAGGACTGGCGCGATGCCGAAGAGACCAGGCAGCACCAGTCCGAGCCCGCCCAGCACCTCGACGACGCCCATGAACTTCACGGCGCCCGGAGCGAAGTCCTCGGGCCAGTGCAGCTTGGCCGCATACTTCTCGTATGGCATGACGAGCTTGACGATGCCTCCCGCGGTGAAACCGATGGCGAAGATGCCGGCGACGATCCAGAGGGCGATATTCATGGTTCTCCTCCCGAGTGGGGTCTTGCGTTCGAAGGTGAGACGAGACGGCCCTGGCTGCTGTGACATCGGCCCTGATCCGAACCGGATGCGGCGGGCATGTCACAAGGGATGGTCCGGTCTCGTCATGGTTCGGAAGGGTTGACGGGGAGAAAGGAACGACGGGCATGGCACGAGAGATCGCGCGAGACGACGAGCGCCTCGCGGAGTTCGAGGAGTTCCGACCGATCCTGTTCGCGGTGGCCTATCAGATCCTCGGCAGCGTGGCGGAGGCTGAGGACGCGGTGCAGGACACGTGGCTGCGTTATGCCACGACGACGGTCGAGCCCGACTCCCTTCAGGCGTACTTGTGCACGATCGTGACTCGCGTGTCGATCGACGTGCTGCGCTCCGCCCGCGCGCGGCGCGAAGCCTATGTCGGGCCGTGGTTTCCCGAACCGCTCCCGACCGACGACCCCGACACGCGTTCATGGGGCGCCGTGGCGGCGATCGGACCGGAACAGAGTGCAGAACTCGCCGACTCGGTGTCGATGGCTGCACTCGTGCTGCTCGAACGACTCAGTCCGCTCGAGCGCGCAGCGTTCGTGTTGCATGACGTGTTCGGCTTCGACTACGCGCGGATCGCGACGATCGTGGACCGGTCGGAGAGCGCCTGCCGACAGCTCAGGTCGCGTGCACGCCCCCATGTCGACGAAGGGCGCCCTCGTTTCGAGGCCGACCGCCGCAAACGGTCGGAACTCGCCGACCGGTTCTTCGCGGCGTTGCAGGACGGAGAGGTCGAAGCACTCCAGTCATTCCTGGCGGCCGACGTCGCGACGATCAACGATGGCGGCGGTGTCGCGGGCGGCAGTGGCGGCACCTACGGCGCCCAGCGCGCGGCGAACATACTCGCGGCCGCTGTCGCGCCGATGTTCGACAACGGCGCGGCCATCGAGCAGCGCGAGCTCAACGGCCCGCCGGGCGCCGTC
>JBQDJW010000447.1:0-3417 GCA_052086425.1 Pseudoclavibacter sp.
GAGGTCGCGAAACTCGCCCGCGACCTCCGCCCACGCGCGAGCCTGGCGACGGCGAGCCTCGGCGTCGTAGCTGAACCCGGTCGCGACGAGCGACTGGCCGAGCGCGGTCACGTCCGACACGCGAATCGCCTCGCCGCCCAAGGCCGCTCCCCCGCCGAGCGTCGCCGTGTACGTCTCGCCGAGCGCCGGCGCATGCACGACGGCCGCGAGCGTCTTGTAGGTCGCAGGGTCCGGCGCCGGGTCTCCGACGATCGCGGCGATCGAGATGGCGAAGTTCGGGTGCCCGTAGAGGTAATTGACAGTGCCGTCGATCGGGTCGACGACCCACACGATGCCGGTCGTCGACGCGACGGGGTCGCTCTCTTCGCCGTAGAACCCGTCACCGGGCCGCAGCTCGTCGAGTCGCGCGCGAATGAGGGCCTCCGACTCGCGGTCGGCCGCCGTGACGACGTCGACCGCGGACGACTTGGTCGCCGCGACGGCGACGCCTTCAGCGCGACGACGCATCACGAGTTCGCCCGCTTCGATTGCGACCCGCTTCGCGATGGCGAGCAGGTCGGACACGTCGACCGCGTCTGCCGCCTCGGCAGCGTCTGCCGCCTCGCCGCTTCGCCGAGGACCAGGGGATGCTGCGGGGCTTGCTTCGCCGGGGTTTGCTTCGCGAGGGTTTGCTGCGTCGGGGCTCGTCACCCGGCGAGCGTAACAACGCCGCGTTGCCCGATCATGACGCGCACTGCAAGCGCAGACCTCACATCCACAATCTGCGTTTCACTGTGTACTTCTTTGCTTCTCTTGTTTTCGGTCGTGATCCGCCGTACGCTGACGTCATTCAGCAAAGGAGCACCGCATGTACGCAACGGAGCGACACCGTGTCATCGCGGACCTCGTCGCGAACAGCGGTCGCGCGTCCGTCGCAGACCTCGCCGACCGCCTCGGCGTCACGTACGAGACGGTTCGCCGCGACCTCGACGCACTCGAGTCCACAGGAGCCCTGCGCCGCGTTCACGGCGGCGCCATCGCGTCCGACCGCGACACCATGGCGGAGCGGCCGTTCGACGAACGCGAGACCGAACACCTGCCGCTCAAGCGCGCGGCCGCCGACGCGGCGATCCGCTTCGTCCCGAGCGACGCCCGCTGCAGCGTGCTGCTCGACGCGGGATCGACCGCCGCCGTGATCGCCGAGCGCCTCGCGGGCCTGCCGACGCGTAGCGTCGAGCGGTTGACCGTGATCTGCAACTCGTTCCAGGTCGTGCGCCGCCTCGCCGTCAATCCCGCGATCAACATCGTGATCCTCGGCGGCAGGCTGCGCGGGATCACGGGCGCTGCCGTCGGCCCCATGACCCTCGACCAGCTGAGCACGCTGCGACCCGACGTCGCGATCGTCGGCGCCAACGGCATCAGCGCCGAATTCGGATGCTCCACTCCAGACCCCGATGAGGCAGCGGTGAAGCGCGCGATGATCGCCGGCGCGTCGCGACGCATCATCGCCGCCGACTCCACGAAATTCGGAGAGGCCACGTTCGTCCGCTTCGCGGCGCTCGACGATCTCGACGCCCTCGCGACCGAAGCAGCTCCCACCGGCGACCTCGCCGCCGCCCTCGAGGCGGCCGACGTCGAGGTGGTGACGGCATGATCGTCACGCTCACCGCCAACCCGGCGATCGACCGCACCATCTCGATCGGCGAACCGCTGCAGCGCAATGCCGTGCACCGCGCATCCGGAACCCGCGATCAGCCGGGCGGCAAGGGCATCAACGTGTCGCGCGCGCTGCGCGCCTCCGGCGTCCCGACCGTCGCGCTGTTCCCCGCGGCGCACGACGACCCGTTCGCGATCGCGCTCCGCGGCGAGGGTATTCAGCACGTCGCCGTGCCGATCGAGGGACGCGTGCGCACCAACATCGCGATCACCGAGGCCGACGGCACGACGACGAAGCTCAACGAGCCGGGGCCGACGCTCGGGCTCGCCGCGCGTGAGCACGTCGTCGACGCGGTCGTCGAGGCCTGCCGCGGTGCGAGCTGGCTCGTGCTCGCCGGCTCGCTGCCGCCCGCCGATCCGCCCCTGCGCTACGCGCGGGTCATCGAGGCCGTTCGCGCCCGCCTGGGCGACGGCGCGCCGCGCATCGCCGTCGACACCTCCGGAGCCCCGCTGCGCGACGTGCTCCGCAGTGGGCTGCCCGTCGATCTCATCAAGCCGAACGCCCACGAGCTCGCCGAGCTGCTGAACGGATCGCGACCGGCGCGCGAGGCCGGCCGCGGCGGCGGGGCCGGCGGGGCCGGCGGGGGTGGATTCGCCGGTCAGGTCGCCGACGGGCAGCCGCTCGACGGCGACGCGCTCGAGTCCGACCTCGGCACGGCCGTAGAGGCCGCCCGGCGCGCGCTCGACTTCGGCTGCGGCGCGGTGCTCCTCACGCTCGGGGGTGCGGGCGCCGTGTACACCGACGCGTCGACCGCGCTCGTCGCGGCACCGCCTCCCATCTCCGTCGCCTCGACGGTCGGCGCCGGCGACGCGTCGCTCGCCGGATTCCTTCTCGCGCACAGCGAGGGAGCGTCCCCGGCCGGCGCCCTCGCTCAGGCCGTCGCGCACGGCGCCGCGGCCGCCTCGTTGCCTGGCTCAACCCTGCCCGCTCGCGACCAGACGCATCCCGATGACGTTCAGGTCGCCGACTGGGGCGCATCCGGCACCCCGCCTGCGCCGGCGGCATCGGCCGCGTCGGCCGCGGCCGACTGACGGCCCGACTGCCGGGCGTGCCGCCCGCGCCAGGCCGGTCGGCCCGAACACGGCCGGCCGCCGGCGCCCTCCACCTTCGTCATCCACACGACACGCGACACCCCAGCACGACCATCCCCGGGCGCACGTGCAGCCATCGGCATCCGACCCAACCAAGAGAAACGAGGTCAGCACCATGACCGACATGATCACCGCCGACCTGGTCACCCTCGACCAAGACCACGGCAGCGACAGCGCCGCCGTGATCAGAGCCCTCGCCGAACGCATCGTCGCGCAGGGGCGCGCGACCGATGCCGACGCGCTCTTCGCCGATGCGTGGGCGCGCGAGCAGAAGGACGCGACCGGGATTCCCGGCGGCATCGCGATCCCGCACTGCCGCTCCGCCGCGGTCACGCAGCCCACCCTCGCGATGTCGCGGCTCGCGCCGCCCGTCGACTTCGGCGCGCCAGACGGCCCCGCCGATCTCGTCTTCCAGATCGCCGCGCCCGATGGGGCAGACGACGCGCACCTCGCCCTGCTCTCGAAGCTCGCGCGGTCGCTGATCCGGCCCGACTTCACGCAGGCGCTCCGCGACGCGGCGACGCCCGACGACATCGTCGCACTCGTCGACGACGCGCTCAGCGACGAGCCGAAGCCAGCCGCAGGCGCCGCTGCGTCGACTCCCGCTGCCACCGCGCCAGCCGCTGAAAC
>JBQDJW010000448.1:0-3416 GCA_052086425.1 Pseudoclavibacter sp.
CAAGCACGTTCTGATCATCTTCGACGACCTGTCGAAGCAGGCTGAGGCCTACCGCGCGGTCTCGCTCCTCCTGCGCCGCCCGCCGGGCCGCGAGGCGTACCCCGGTGACGTGTTCTACCTGCACTCCCGCTTGCTCGAGCGTTGTGCGAAGCTGAGCGACGCGCTCGGCGCCGGCTCGATGACCGGGCTTCCGATCATCGAGACGAAGGCGAACGACGTCGCCGCGTACATCCCGACGAACGTGATCTCGATCACCGACGGACAGATCTTCCTGCAGTCGGACCTCTTCAACGCGAACCAGCGCCCCGCGGTCGACGTGGGAATCTCGGTGTCGCGAGTCGGCGGTGACGCACAGCGGAAGCACATCAAGAAGGTCTCCGGAACGCTCAAGCTCGAGCTCGCGCAGTACCGCTCGATGCAGGCGTTCGCGATGTTCGCATCCGACCTCGATGCGACGACCCGCCAGCAGCTCGAGCGCGGCGCGCGCCTCACCGAGCTGCTCAAGCAGCCGCAGTACTCGCCGTACCCGTCGGAGGAGCAGGTCGTGTCGGTGTGGGCAGGCACGAACGGCAAGCTCGACGACGTCGCCGTCGAAGACGTCCTGCGGTTCGAGTCGGAGCTGCTCGACCACTTCCGCCGGAACACTACGGTGCTCGATACGCTTCGCGAATCGGGCAAGCTCGACGACGACACGCTGGTCGCGATCGAGGAGGGCGTCGACGCCTTCCGCAAGACGTTCCAGACCGGTGAGGGCAAGCCGCTCTCGTCCGTCGGCCACGAGGAGTTCGAGGCGACCGCCGAGGAAGACGTCAATCAGGAGCAGATCGTCCGGGGCAAGCGCTAGTAGGCGCCGGAACCGGAATTCGGGAGAAGCATGGGAGCACAACTTCGGGTCTATCGGCAGAAGATCCGCTCTGCCCAGACGATGAAGAAGGTGACCCGCGCCATGGAGCTCGTCTCCACGTCGCGGATCGCCAAGGCACGTGCGCGCATGGCCGAGTCGAACCCGTATGCACGGGCGGTCACGCAGGCGGTTTCGGCCGTCGCGACGCACAGCGACATCGATCACATCCTGACCACCGAGCGCGAGCAGGTGCGGCGGGCGGCCGTCGTGATCTTCACGAGCGACCGCGGCCTCAACGGCGCGTTCTCGGCCAGCGCTCTGAAGGAGGCCGAGCAGCTCACCGAGCTGCTGCGCTCGCAGGGCAAGGAGGTCGAGTACTACCTCGTCGGCCGCAAGGCGCAGTCGTACTTCTCGTTCCGCAGGCGCGACTCGGTGCGTGCGTGGACGGGGTCGACCGATCGGCCTGAATTCGCCGCGGCGCAGGAGATCGGCGAAGAGCTCGTCGGCCGCTTCTCGACTCCGTTCGAGGACGGCGGTGTGGAAGAGATCCACATCATCTACAACCGGTTCGTGAGCATGGTCTCGCAGGAGCCAACGGTGGTGCGCCTGCTGCCGCTCGAGGTCGTCGAGGGTGTCGAGGAGCCGGGCAGCGCCGAGCTCTTCCCGCTCTACGACTTCGAGCCGGATGCCGATCAGGTGCTGCACGCGCTTCTGCCCGTGTACATCGAGGCTCGCATCTTCAACGCCATGCTGCACTCGGCTGCAAGTGAGCACGCCGCCCGCCAGCGGGCCATGAAGTCGGCCACCGACAACGCCGACAAGCTGGTGAACGACTACACCCGTCTCGCAAACAACGCGCGTCAAGCCGAAATCACGCAGCAGATCTCCGAGATCGTCGGCGGCGCCGACGCCCTCGCCTCATAACCCCGCGCGCACACGCAAGAAAAGGACAGCACATGACGAACACCCTGCTCGCTCAGGGGGAGGCCGCCACGCAGGCCGGCGTCGGTCGCATTGCCCGAGTCACGGGCCCAGTGGTCGACATCGAGTTCCCGCACAACGCGATCCCCGGCATCTACAACGCCCTCGAGACCGAGGTGCGACTCGGCGAGGAAACCCTCAAGCTCTCGCTCGAGGTGGCACAGCACCTCGGCGACGACCTCGTGCGCGCGATCGCCCTCAAGCCGACCGACGGACTCGTCCGCGGTCAGGAAGTTCGCGACACCGGCGCACCGATCTCGGTGCCCGTCGGCGACGTGACCAAGGGCAAGGTCTTCAACGTGACCGGCGACGTGCTCAACGACGAGATGATCACGGAGCCCTACGAGATCACCGAGCGGTGGCCGATCCACCGCCAGCCCCCGGCATTCGACCAGCTCGAGTCGAAGACCCAGCTGTTCGAGACCGGCATCAAGGTCATCGACCTGCTCACGCCGTACGTGCAGGGCGGCAAGATCGGTCTGTTCGGCGGCGCCGGTGTCGGCAAGACGGTCCTCATCCAGGAGATGATCCAGCGCGTCGCCTCCGACCACGGCGGCGTCTCGGTGTTCGCCGGTGTCGGCGAGCGCACGCGTGAGGGCAACGACCTCATCTTCGAGATGGAAGAGGCCGGCGTCTTCGACAAGACCGCCTTGGTCTTCGGCCAGATGGACGAGCCGCCGGGAACGCGTCTGCGCGTCGCGCTGTCGGCACTGACGATGGCCGAGTACTTCCGCGACGTGCAGCAGCAGGACGTGCTGCTGTTCATCGACAACATCTTCCGGTTCACGCAGGCCGGTTCCGAGGTCTCGACGCTGCTCGGCCGCATGCCGTCGGCCGTCGGCTACCAGCCCAACCTTGCCGACGAGATGGGCCTCCTCCAGGAGCGCATCACGTCGACCCGAGGCCACTCGATCACGTCGCTGCAGGCCATTTACGTGCCCGCGGACGACTACACCGACCCGGCCCCGGCGACGACGTTCGCGCACCTCGACGCCACGACCGAGCTCTCGCGTGAGATCGCGTCGCGCGGTCTGTACCCGGCCGTCGACCCGCTCACCTCGACGAGCCGTATTCTCGACCCCCGCTACCTCGGCGCCGACCACTACCGGGTCGCGACGACGGTGAAGCAGATCCTGCAGAAGAACAAGGAGCTGCAGGAGATCATCGCCATCCTCGGTGTCGATGAGCTTCCGGAAGAAGACAAGATCACGGTGTCGCGCGCGCGCCGCATCCAGCAGTTCCTCTCGCAGAACACCTACATGGCGAAGAAGTTCACGGGCGTCGAGGGTTCGACGGTTCCGCTGAAGGACACGATCGAGTCGTTCGACGCGATCAGCCGCGGCGACTTCGACCATGTTCCCGAGCAGGCCTTCTTCAACGTCGGTCCGATCTCGGACGTCGAGGAGAAGTACGCGCAGATGCAGAAGGACCTGGGCTAGTCATGGCGAGCACCAGCCAGCTCACGGTCAACGTCGTCTCGGCGGTCGCCCAGGTCTGGGAGGGTGAGGCCAGGCAGGTCGTCGCCCGCACCACCGAGGGTGAGATCGGCGTGCTGCCCGGCCACGAGCCCATGCTCGCGATCCTCGGCGAC
>JBQDJW010000449.1:0-3415 GCA_052086425.1 Pseudoclavibacter sp.
CAATCGGGGGAGCCATCTGCCGCGACCGCCTCGATCGCCGACGCGAGTCGCGTCGCCTCCGGGCTGAACGGCGCGCCGCGGTGCAGCCAGCGCACCTCGACATCGGCCGGATTCGCGAGCTCGATCTCGTCTCCCGCGCCCGCCACCTCGATGATCACGAGACCAGACGCATCCGGCGCCATGGCCTCGAGGGCCGCCGCGATCGCCGGGACCGCCGACTCGTCGCCGGCGAACAGGTGCCAGTCGGCGGCCGGGTCGGGCTCGAACATGCCGCCGGGCCCGCCGAAGCAGAGCCGGTCTCCAGGGCCAGCCGCAGCGGCCCACGGGCCCGCGACGCCCTCATCGCCGTGCACGACGAAGTCGATCTGCAGCGTGCCGGCCTCGGCGTCGACCGAGCGCACCGTGTAGGTGCGGCTCACGGGAAGCTGTTCCGGTGCGAGGCGTTCGCGCAGCGCATCCATGTCGTAGGGAGGGGTGAGGCCGAGCGACGGGTCGGCGAACTGGATCTTGACGTACTTGTCTGTCGCAGGCTTGTCGACGTAGTCGGCGAATCCGGGGCCGCCGAGCGTGAGTCGCACCAGGTGGTCGCTCACGCGCTCGTTCGCGATCACGTCGAGCACGACCTGGGGTCGCTTCCCGCGGGCGGGACGGCCGCCTGTCGTTGGACCGGTCTTCGGCGCGGACGGTTTCGGTGCGGACGGTTTCGGTGCGGCGGCCTTCGGTGCGGAGGATTGAGACGCGGGCGAACGCGGCGCGGCTGGCTGCTCGGTCGAGGTCTGGGGGGTCTGGCCGGGCTGCGGGGTCGAGTCGGTCATTGAGCGATTCTCCTGGTGGCGCCCGGGTCGGCGGGCACCCGCGGGTCTGCCGTGGGCGGCAGTCGTGTTAGGTGAACCTTACTCGCGACATCGGCGTGGATGCACGTGGGGCACTCAGGGTGCGTCAGTGCAGTTGCAGGTGTTTCGCGGCGCCGATGAACTCGCGGATCAGCTCGGGGCTCTTGACGGCCTTACTCGACTCGACGCCGCTCGAGACGTCGACTCCCCAGGGCGAGGCCGCATCGATGGCCTCGGCGACGTTGGTCGGGGTGAGGCCGCCCGCGAGCAGCCACGGGCCGTCGAGGGCCGACCCGTTCAGCGCGCCGACGTTCCAGGTGCGGCCAGAGCCGGGAGTCGGGGCGTCGAGCAGCAGCGCCTCCTCGCCGTGTGCGCCGACGTGCAGGTCTGGCGACTCGGCGATGGAGGTTGCGCGCCAAACGCGCGGCATCGCGTGCAGCGCCTCGCGGTACGACGCCTCGCTGTATTTGGTGCCGTGCAGCTGCAGCACGGTGACACCGAGCCGGGAGGCGACCTCCGCCGCTTCGCGGGCGCCGAGGTCGTTCGTCACGAGCACCGTGTCGGCGTCGCCGTCGACCGCGTCGACGATCTCGCGGGCTCGTGCGACATCGAGACCGCGACTGCTCGACGAACTCATGACGACGCCGATCGCGTCGGCGCCCGCCTCGACGGCGATGCGCGCGTTCTCGGCCGTGTCGAGACCGCAGATTTTGACGTAAACGTCACCCGCCATTCGCCGTGCTTCGAGTCGACGGTTGGCGAATGCGATATTCATGCGGGCTCCTATCAGCGGAAACTGCGTCATGTCGGTACGTCGTTCGCGGCAGCGCGTCATTGCGCGTCCGTCCACCAATCACCGTACCGCCGCTCGCTGAGCACGGGCCAACGTGTTGCGCCGAACGGATGCACGTTACGTGAGCCTGCGTCACATTGCGCGGCCTCTCGTCGGCCTGCCAGATGCGGGGCTCCTGACGCACCGGACGCGACTTCCGGCCTTCTGCGTCGGGGGCACCGGGGCCGGTCAGGTCGCAGGAGCGACGTCGCCGGGAGGGTGCCGATGCTTCTCGATCGCGAGGTCGACGAAGGCTTGCGCTCTCGGCGAAAGTCGGTGCTCGCGCGACCATGCGAGCACGACCGGCGCCTCGGGCATTGGCGGAACGACCTCCCTTTCGACCACGGGCAGCCCCTCGTAGCTGCGCTTGTTGTTCGGGCGCTGCACGAGGATGCCGTACGTCTTGCCGCGGGCGACGAGCGCCCGCGTTGTCTCATACGAGCTCGTGCGGTGGCGGAAGGTCGGCACGAGCCCCTGGGCGCTGAACGCGGCCATGACGTAGTCGACGCTCGGTGGCCGGTCGAAGAGCACGAGCGGCTCGTCCGCGAGGTCGGCAAGTGAGAGGGTTTCACGCTCGGCCAGGGGGTGCCCTTCTGCGAAGAATGCGTAGCCTCGCGCGCGGAACAGGGTCACCCGCTCGAACTCGTCGAGCCGCCCGAGGTCGTAGAGCACGGCGACATCGATCTCACCGTTGCGCAGTGAGACGGTCAGTGAGTCCTGCTCGCTCTCGATGAAATTCACCGACACGCGCGAGTGCATGGTCTCGTAATCGTGCAGCAGGCCCGGCAGCAGCGTCGGCGCGAGCGTGAGGTAGCTGCCGATCGCGAGCGGGCCGACGAGCTCCGCGTCGCCGCCCTCGACGAAGTAGCGGAGTTCCGCGGCCTCGCCGAGCAGGGCCCGGGCGCGAGCGAGGACGAGTCGACCAGACGGCGTGAGCAGCACGCCCTGGGCCCGCCGCCTGATGCAGAGGTCGGTGCCGAGGATGCGCTCGAGCTCGGTGATCGACGCGGCGACGGCCGACGGCGACATGAAGAGGCGCTCGGCCGCCGCGTTGATCGCGCCCTCCTCTGCGACCGCAACGAAGTGGCTGAGCTGGCGAAGTGAGAACTCTGCGCCATCGCGGCGGTGGGCCTCGCGGAACGGCTCGTTCGGGGGAGGGGCGTCGATGTCCGGCGTCATGACGTCATGTCCTTTCCTGCGGCGATGTCGCGCAGATCCACGCATTGTTAACGCGAGTGAATCGTTGAAGTTCAGCAATTACACGCGTTTGACGGTGGTTTGTCGAGTGCCGAAACTGGGTGAGTCGTGAAACAGCGAGGTGCACGGCGGACGGGCCCGACGCCGAACCCGCACCCGAATTCGAGCGCACGCGGTGCGCGAAAGTGAGTATTCCAATGACCACGTTGACTCCTGTGGCCCCGCCGACGACGGACGACATCGTGCGCATCGCCGAGGGTTTGATCCCGACGCTGCGCGAACGCGCCGTCGAGGTCGATCGCAATCGGCGCATCCCAGACGAGACGTACCGCGAGCTCATCCACTCGGGCCTGTGGCGCATCCTGAAGCCCACGAAGTACGGCGGTTACGAGCTGAGCGAGGCCGACCACGCGAAGGTCGCCGTCAGGTTGGCAGAGGGGTGCGCCTCGACCGCGTGGGTGTGGTCGATCCTCAGCTCAGACAACATGGCGATCTGCTCGTTCCCCGAGGCGGCCCAGGAGGAGATCTGGGGCCAGAACCCCGACGCGACCCT
>JBQDJW010000450.1:0-3413 GCA_052086425.1 Pseudoclavibacter sp.
GCCCGCCGCGGCGCCGCCGACCAGCGGGGCGCCGGCCTCTGCCATGGCCGGATGCGCCTGCGGCGGTACCCACGCGGGCGCGCCCGGGGTCATCCCGGCATCCTGTGCACCTGCTTGTGCACCGAGCGCACCCGGCGCACCCGGCGCACCCGGCGCATCCGGTGCACTCGCCGAACCGTCGCCCGCCCCGGCGGCTTGGCCGGGCGCGATGCGCTCGGCCGGCATCGTGGGCGCGTACGGCTCCGGATGCTGTGGTGCAGCTGCCCCCGAGTCCACGGTCGCCGGCTGGTCGCCGGTGAGGCCAGCGTCGTCGCGCGACAGGTTGTCGTCGTGCGTGTCGTTCGTGCCGTTGGTGGTCATGTTCAGACTCCCATTCGTGGCCCGGGCGGCATGCCCTGGCCGGCGTCGTAGCCGTACGGCTGCGCCGAACCCTGCCCGCCCGCGGTGTTCGCGAGGTAGGTCAGCACGGCGAGCACCCGGCGATTGCCGGTGGTGTCGGTGCCGAGGTCAAGTTTCTGGAACAGCTGCGAGATGTGTTTTTCGACGCTTCCCTCGGTGACGAAGAGCGCCTTCGCGATCGATTGGTTCGACTTGCCCTCGGCCATGAGGCCGAGCACCTGGCTCTCTCGAGGCGTCAGGCGGTCGAGCCGGGTGTCGCGGCTGCGGCGGTGCAGCAGCTGCGCGACGACCTCGGGGTCGAGCACGGTGCCGCCGCCCGCGATGGTCTCGACCGACTCGAGGAACTCCTCGATGTCGGTCACGCGGTCCTTCAGCAGGTAGCCGAGACCGCCACGGCGGTCGGCGATAAGTTCGGCGGCGTAGCGCTCCTCGACGTACTGGCTGAGCACGAGGATCGAGATGCCGGGGTGCGCGGCGCGCAGGCTGATCGCCTCACGGATGCCCTCATCGGTGAATGTCGGCGGCAGTCGCACGTCGAGCAGCAGCAGGTCCGGCTCGCTCTCGGTCACGATGTCGGCGAGTCCGGTCGCATCCGGGAGCGCTGCGATCACCTCGTGATCGGAGTCCTGCAGCAGCCGGACCAGGCCTTCTCGCAGGAGGACGGCGTCTTCACAGATGATCACTCGCACGGCAGGCTCACTTCCACGGTGGTGGGGCCGCCCGCCGGACTCGTCAGCGTGTAGCTGCCGCCCGCGGCACGGACGCGGTTGGCGACGCCATCGATCCCGCCGCCCGGCAGCGGGTTCGCGCCGCCCACACCATCGTCCTCGATACGGGCCCACAGTTTGCCTCCGGGCCGCTCGACCGCCGTCACGCGAACCTCGGTCGCTTTGGCGTGCTTGCCCGCGTTCGTGATCGACTCGGCGATCGCGAAGTACATCGCGGCCTCGACCTGCGGGGCGCAGCGGCGGCCGATGCGCACGTCGAGCGAGACGGGGATGTGCGACTGCGAGGCGAGGGCGCTGAGAGCCGCGTCGAGCCCGCGATCTTCGAGGATCGCCGGGTGGAAGCCGCGAGCGAGCTGGCGCAGCTCCGTGATCGCCGACTTCGTCGAGGTGTGCGCCTCGTCGATCAAGGCGACGGCGCGGTCGGGGTCGGTCGTGACCTTCTGCTTGGCCATGCCGAGCGTCATGCCGACCGAGACGAGCCGGGGCTGGATGCCATCGTACAGGTCGCGCTCGATGCGAACGCGCTCGACCGACGCGGCGTGGATCGCCTCACCGCGGCGCTGCTGCGCCTCGTTCGCCTCGCGCTTGAGCTCCTGCTCTCGGTCGGGCGCGAACATCGGCAACGAGATCGCGCGGTGCGCGACGGCCAGCGCGTACACGGCGGCGAGCGCGACCACCGTGATGAGAACGCCGATGAGGATCAGCCAGGGCGAGTCGAATGGGATACCGATGAAGCTGCCGACGAGCGCGCGTTCGTCGACGCCCTCCGGAGTCCAGTCGGCGAACGGCCAGAAGATCATGCCGATGCCCCAGCCAGCGGCCGAGAGCAGCGCGAGGGTGATCCAGCCGAGCAACGTCGTGACGAAGCCGTGCAGCAGGGCGAGCCAGTTATTGCCGTCTGCGAACTGCAGCAGCAGCGTGTGGATCGACCGCCAGCCGTCGTAGCGCTGCGACCGCTTGAGGGGCGCGTACTTGATATCGGTGTCGAAGAGCGTCGCAACGCGCCACGACTCGATGTACCAGATGCCGCGCAGGACGAGTGCGAGGAGGGCTGCGAAGAGGAACCCGACGAGAACGAAGACCAGGCCGATCGAGAGGCCGACGAGCGTCGCCAGGAACCCGATCACAAAGCCGCCGAGCAGCCCGTAGGCGACGAGGTTCGCGATAGTGGCAAGTGATCTGCCGAATCCGAGGTTCATGTTGATAACGCTATTGGCGGCGGATGCGCGCGTCTCCGGTGCCAGCCCCAGAACGCTCGGGGGTTATCCCCCGCCTTTCATCCGGGCCCCCGCGGCCGCGGCGTGCGCGGTCCCGGCCCGCGCGGTCGCATCCGGGGGCGGTCACAGCATGCGGCGGGTACGTTGGTCGGCGCCTCGGCCGGTCACGCCGAGGCGCCCGTCACGGGCACGCCCTCTGCGAAAGTCTCGACATGACCGATCTCGTTCCGCACACCATCCGTTCCGCGGCATCCTCGCGGCTGGCGATCTCGACCCAGGGCCGACTGCGGCGCCTCGGCGCGCCGCTGATCGCAGTCGCGATCGCGGTTTCGCTCGCGGCCTGCGGGGCGACGGGGGCCGGTTCGGAGACCGGCGAGACGAATGCGGCGGCGGGCGCCACCGCCGGCGCGACCACGGCGTCGAGCGAGTGCGCCGATGTCGCGGCGACGCTCACGGCCGTACAGGAACGCCTGAACGCCCTGCCGGACAAGATTCCGAGCGACATCCCCGGCGCGATCGAGGACGTGCAGGTCTCGGTCGACGAACTCACCACGCTGTCGGAGAGCGTCGAGGACGCCGAATTGAAGCAGCTCATCGAGAACGTCATTACGCGCGGGACAGAGGCGCTGACCATCCTGGAGCAAGCGCGGTCGGGTGAGATCACCCCCATCGAGGCGGGCGCCCAGGGCATGAGCAAGCTCGGCGAGCTGCAGTCCGACCTCGGCGCCCTCAGCGAGTATTGCGCGGGCGTCGCGTAGGCGCGTCGACGGGCTCGAGTCCTGGCTCGGCCTCGCCGCCCGCGCGATCCTGCGACGGCCGCGGGAGGCCGACAAGCGCCCGCTCGACGTACGGCGTCAGCCGCCCGCGATCGGTCCCCGCGAGCATCCACTCGACCGAGGCCGCGGCGAGTGCGCCGACGACACCGGACGCGTACGCGGCGTGCGCGAGTGGGTCGCCGCCCGGATCGAGCCGTGCGAGGCGCTCGCGCAGCTTCGATGTGCGCTCGACGATGAGCACCGCGCCCGTCTCGACGAGGGCCCGCCCTGTGCCCATGAGCGACGCTTGCGAC
>JBQDJW010000451.1:0-3410 GCA_052086425.1 Pseudoclavibacter sp.
AGCTGCGAGCCCTGCAGATCCCGACCGCCCTCGGACCGGTCGCGCTCTCATCGGTCGCCACCGTCGAGATCGTCGACGGGCCGGTCTCGGTCACGTCCGAGCGCGGCACACCGACCGCGACCGTGACGGTCGTGCCCGAGAGCAACGACCTGTCGGCGAGCAACCCGATCGTGCAGTCGGCGCTCGATGAGCTCGACCTGCCGGCGGGCGCGACCGCCGAGATCGGCGGCGTGAGCTCCGACCAGGCCGAGGCGTTCGAGCAGCTCGGGCTCGCGCTGCTCGCGGCGATCCTGATCGTCTACATCATCATGGTCGCGACGTTCAAGAGCCTCCTGCAGCCGTTCCTGCTTCTCGTGTCGATTCCGTTCGCCGCGACCGGCGCCGTGCTCCTGCAGCTGGCGGCCGGCGTTCCGCTCGGGGTGTCGTCGATCATCGGCGTGCTTATGCTGATCGGCATCGTCGTGACGAACGCGATCGTGCTCGTCGACCTCGTCAACCAGTTCCGCAACCGCGGGCACGGCGTGCGCGAGGCGATCGTGCACGGCGGGTCGAGGCGCGTGCGGCCGATCGTCATGACGGCGCTCGCAACGATCTTCGCGCTCGCCCCGATGGCGCTCGGCATCACGGGGCAGTCCGGCTTCATCTCGCAGCCGCTCGCGGTCACGGTCATCGGCGGCCTGCTGTCGTCGACCGTGCTCACGCTGCTGGTGCTTCCGGCGCTCTACCTCGTCGTCGAGGGGCCCCGCGAGCGGCGCCGAGTGCGGCGCGACGCGCGCATCGAGGCCGAGCTGGCCGCCGAGGGGATCGAGTAGGCGGGGCGCTGCGGTGGGCGGCCGACCACCCGACCGCCTCAGAGATCGACGACCCGTACGCCCGGGAGATCGCCGAACCGGGCATTCGCATCGCGGGTCGCGACGGCTCGCCGTGTCTCGGCCGCATGTGCGGCAATGATGAGGTCGTGCGCCCCGCGCGGTCGGCCGGTTCGCTTGGTGTGGGCCACGAGCCTTGCGTGGTGATCGGCCGTGCGCTCGGTGTAGTCGAGCAGCTGCACGAGCGCCAGTGTGCGTGTGATCTGGTCGCGCCGAACAGCGGCGACACGCTCGTTCGGTGCAAGAAGTCCACCGATAAGGAGCTCTGCGCGAGTCACGGCGGCGATCGCGAGTTCGTCGTCATCGTCGAAGCCGTCCCAGACACTCCGATCACGTCGCTCGAACTCGATAAGGACGTTGGTGTCGATGATCAGGCGTTTGCCCACGGGTCCTGTACCTCGTCGTCGATCAGCGCCAGCGCATCCGCGATGTCTCGTTCGACCGCCTCGTCAATGGGCGGAAGCTTGATGAGCTGTTCGCGGAGTTCGCGCACGGTGTAGCGCCGGATGGGTCGCAACTCGGCGACCGGATGGCCTCCTCGGGTAATCGTGATCGAGTCGCCGTGCTCAACAGCGTCGAGCAGCTCGGAAAAGCCGCGCGATGCCGCAGTGGCGGTATAGGTGCGCATGATCTGATTCTCTCAGAGAATCTGATCCGTGACCAGAGCGTGATCGCACGGGTCCGCCTTCGCGTCGAACCCGTGCGGGGCGTGCAGCGAGCGGGCACTCTCTAGGCTGGAGGCGACGGCGCGCGTCGGTCACCTTGATCGGTCGCGCCGGCCGGAGGGACGAGATGCCGAAGCGGAGAGCGGGCGGTCACCGCGCGCCGAAAGACTACCGGCCGCGCGACGGCAAGGCCGGCTACGGACGTCGCGGGGGCGGTGCGACGGGCGCCGGCGCGGCGTCGGGATCCGGCGGAGGCGCTGGCGCCGGGCGGGTCGGCAGGGGCGATGATCGAGATGCGCGGGGCGGGGATGCGCGGGACCGTGCGGCCAGAGCGTCGCGTGGCGAGCGAGCGGGCGGCGGCGCGAGCCGAAACGACCGCGACGGCCGCGGAAGCCCGTCCGGCCGCGAGAGGCGTCGAGATGGCGAGCCGGGCATCCGGAGCACTCGCGATGACGCGCCCGCGCGCGGCGGCGACCAGCGCGGTGGCGAGCGCCGCACGCCCCGCGTCGGCGACCTCGTCGAGCCTCCCGCGCCGCGCAATCGCCGCGACGACGACATCGTGTACGAGCGGCTCGAGGCGAGCGCGATCACGCCAGAGATGGCCGAGGGGGTCACGTTCGAAGACCTCGGCTTCGGCGTGCGCATCGTCGAGTCGCTCGCCGCGCTCGGCGCGGCCGCGCCGTTCCCCATCCAGGTCGCGACTATCCCGGACGCGCTTGCAGGCCGCGACGTGCTCGCCCGCGGTCGCACAGGGTCGGGCAAGACGATCGCGTTCGGCGCCGCCCTCGTCGAGCGCCTGCTCGTGACCAAGCCCCGTGATCAGCGCGGAACGCGAGTCGTCGGGCGAGCGCCCCGCGGACTCATCGTCGCGCCGACGCGAGAGCTCGCCCTGCAGATCGACCGCACGGTCCAACCGATCGCGCGCAGCGTCGGCCTCTTCACGACGCAGGTGTACGGCGGCGTACCGCAGCAGCGGCAGGTCGGCGGGCTCAAGCGGGGCGTCGACATCGTGATCGGCACGCCCGGCCGCGTCGAGGACCTGCACCGGCAGGGCCACCTCGACCTGTCGAAGATCGCGATCACCGTGCTCGACGAGGCAGATCTCATGTGCGACCTTGGGTTCCTCGAGTCGATGCGGCGCATCCTGCGGCTCGTCGGGCGCGATGGGCAGCGGATGCTCTTCTCGGCAACCCTCGACAGTGCGGTTCGCGGCCTGGTCGCCGAGTTCCTGGTCGAGCCGGCCGTTCACGAGGTCGCGGGTGAGGACAGGGCGCACGCCGACATCGATCATCGGGTGCTCGTCGTCGATCGCGGCGACCGGTTCGACGTGCTGCGCGAGCTCGTGGCGCGCGGGCGCCGGGTGCTCGTGTTCGCGCGAACGCGGCTCGGGGCCGAAGACCTGACTGAGCGACTCGAGGGGGCGGGCGTGCGGGCGATCGCCCTGCACGGCGATCTCTCGCAGGAGCGCCGCACGATGAACCTCGAGAAGTTCTCGCGGGGGAGCGAAGCTGGGGTGAGCGAGCCCGCCGGCGCGGCAGGCGCCTCGTCGCGCGTTCTCGTCGCGACCGATGTCGCAGCGCGTGGCCTGCACGTTGACGACATCGACCTCGTGATCCAGGCCGATGCGCCCGACGACTACAAGACCTACCTGCACCGGTCGGGGCGCACGGGGCGGGCCGGCAACCGCGGCACCGTCGTCACGCTGATCCCGCCGAACCGGCGCGATCGCATGGCCGGACTGCTCGAGCGCGCCGGCGTCGACGCGCCGATGGTGCAGGCGCGGCCCGGCGGGCCCGAGCTCGACGCGTTGTGGCCCGGCGATGCCTGACCTCCGACGAATTTCGTTCAGAGATTTATGAGTTCGTGCGGTTAAACC
>JBQDJW010000452.1:0-3409 GCA_052086425.1 Pseudoclavibacter sp.
CTGGTCATATCCGGGGCGCCCGCGGCGGGCGGCGGGCTTCTCTGTCGGGGACACGGCGCTCATGCTAGCGCCGAGCCCGAGACCGCACCGACCGCCATGGGTATGCCGGATGCGCGACCGCCGTCATTCGCCGAGGTCGCGTCGGTCGTAGAGGCGCTTCATCTTGCCGGTCGATCGCTCGAGCGTGTGGGGCTCGGCGACCTGCACCTTCACCGACGAACCGATGTGGATCTTGATCTCCTTCACGAGCCGCGCGGCGCCGACTTCGGCGTCCTGACGAGTGTGGTCGGGGTCCCGCTCGATGACGACGGTCAGCTCGTCCATGCGGTTCGGCCTCGCGAGCTCGAGGTGATAGTGCGCGCTGAGCTCGGGTACGGGCAGCGCGAGCTCTTCGATCTGCGAGGGGAAGAGGTTGACCCCGCGCAGGATGATCATGTCGTCGGTGCGGGCGCGGATCTTCTGCATGCGGCGCATGTTCGGGCGTGCGTCGCCAGGTAGGAGGCGCGAGAGGTCCTTGGTGCGGTACCGGATGATGGGCATCGCCTCCTTCGTCAGCGAGGTGAAGAGCAGCTCGCCCTCTTCGCCGTCCGGCAGGACGGTCGTGAGGTCGTCGCGGTCGACGATCTCTGGCAAGAAGTGGTCTTCCCAGATTGTCGAGCCCTGCTGATGCTCGTACGACTCGCCGGCGACGCCAGGGCCCATGACCTCGCTGAGTCCGTAGATGTCGCTCGCCTTGAGATAGAGCCCATCTTCGATCTCGGTGCGCATCTGGTCGGTCCAGGGTTCGGCGCCGAGGATCGCGTACTTCAGCGACGTCGCGCGCGGGTCGAGCCCCTTCTGCTGCATCGAGTCGAGGATCGTGAGCAAGTAGGTCGGCGTGCAGGCGATCGCCTGCGGCTCGAAGTCCTGGATCAACTGGATCTGCCGGTCGGTCTGGCCGCCCGACATCGGGATCACGGTCGCGCCGGCGCGCTCGATCGCGGCGTGCGCGCCGAGGCCGCCAGTGAACAGGCCGTAGCCGTACGAGTTCTGCACCATCATGCCGGGGCGCACGCCCGAGATGCGGAAGCATCGGGCGCCGACGGTCGCCCAGTTCGCGAGGTCTTGCTGCGTGTAGCCGACGACGGTCGGCCGGCCAGTCGTGCCAGACGACGCGTGCACGCGGGCGACCCGGTTCATGGGCACCGCGAAGGCCTTGAACGGGTAGTTGCGGCGAAGGTCTTCCTTCGTGGTCGTCGGGAACTTCGCGAGGTCGCCGAGTGTGCGCAGGTCGTCGGGATGCACGCCCTCCGCATCGAACTTCTCGCGATACATCGGCACGTTCTCGTACGCGTGCGCGACCGTCCACTGCAGGCGCTCGAGCTGCAGTGCCTCGAGCTCATCGCGGCTCATGCGCTCTTCCCGGTCGAGCAGGCTCTCGTCGTTGATCGCGGCGTCGGTACCGTGCGTCGTCGTCACAGTGGTCTTCTTTCGTGTCTCGTGCGGTGCGGATGCTGTCGGTTGCGTGTATCGGTCCGGATGCGGCGGCCTCGTGGTGCCGTCGGGTGCGGTCAGCCGCCGTCGGGCGGGCGGGGGACTGTTCTGCTGCGGCCGCGGAACAGCGCGACCCGCCGAGGGGCTGCCTCGCCGGGGCGCTGCGCGAGCACCTCGACGTCGTAGACGCCGCTGCGGGCGTCGTGCACCTGCGTGCCGATCGCGGTGAGCGTGTCACCGGCGTGCGCCGGGCCGAGGAACGACACGTCGGCGCCCTGAGCGACCGTCATCGTGTCGGCTCGCTCCGCGTGGTTGCAGGCGAGCTCGAAGGCCGTGTCGGCGAACGCGAAGATCATGCCGCCCTGCACGGTGCCGAAGCCGTTGAGCATCTCGGGCCGCACGAGCATCTGGATCGCGGCGTCGCCGCGGCTGGCGCGCACGACGTGCACGCGCATCCACTCTGCGAGAAAGTTCTCGCCGAGCGAGTAGTGCAGCGTGCCGAGGGCGTCGCGCGTTGGCGGCGCCGCGGTCTCGGCGAGCGGCGGCGGAATCTCCATGGCACTCCCTTGTGCGCGCGTTGCGTGTCCGGTTGAACGATTCGGCGGCCCGATTTCCCGACCGCTCATGCAGAAAATACCAAACGAACGTGGATGTCAAGCCACCTCGAGTCCCGTGCGCTCTCGGGCAATTGCTCGACGTCGAGAGGAAACCGCCCCGGAAATGCGTGCATTCGGGTTGACCGGCCCCGCGCTTCCACATAAACTGAACGATGGGTCGGTAAATCGATCCTGCTCGGCAACGCCCAGTGTTGGGTCTCGATGTGGCACGATCGCCACCATCGCGCCTCACGAAGGCGGACGGCCGAGCAATGCACGGCCAGCGATTGCCAGCCAGCTCGGCGTAAGGAGCAGCAACGACATGACCGACAACGTCACCAGACTGCGCGGCGAGGCCACGTCGCCCGCGGCGCGCGACGCCTCGGACGACGTGTTCGACACGGAGGCCGCCCAGGCCTACTTCGACGCGATCATCGAGCGCGACTCGCGCATCGAGCCGCGCGACTGGATGCCAGACGCGTACCGCAAGACGCTCACGCGCCAGATCTCGCAGCACGCGCACTCCGAGATCATCGGCATGCAGCCGGAGGCCAACTGGATCACGCGCGCGCCATCGCTCAAGCGCAAGGCGATCCTCATGGCGAAGGTGCAGGACGAGGCGGGCCACGGGCTCTACCTGTACTCGGCGGCCGAGACGCTCGGTACGCCGCGCGACGTGCTCTTCGACCAGCTCATGACGGGCAAGGCCAAGTACTCGTCGATCTTCAACTACCCGGCTCGCTCATGGGGCGACATGGGCGCGATCGGCTGGCTCGTCGACGGCGCCGCGATCTGCAACCAGGTGCCGCTGTGCCGAGCCTCGTACGCACCGTACGGCCGCGCGATGGTTCGCATCTGCAAGGAGGAGTCGTTCCACCAGCGTCAGGGCTGGGAGATCCTCTACGAGCTCTCGCACGGAACGCCCGCCCAGAAGCAGATGGCGCAGGACGCGGTCGACCGGTTCTACGGGCCCGCACTGCAGATGTTCGGCCCGCCGGACGACAATTCGCCGAACTCGCAGCAGTCGACCGCGTGGAACATCAAGCGGTTCTCGAACGACGTGCTGCGCCAGCGCTTCGTCGACATGATCGTGCCGCAGGCCGAGGCGCTCGGCCTGACGCTGCCAGACCCCGACTTGACGTGGAACGAGGAGCGCGGGCACTACGACTTCGGCGAGCTCGACTGGGACGAGTTCTTCAGCGTCGTCAAGGGCAACGGGCCGGCGAACGCGCAGCGTGTTGCGCGCCGCGTCGAGGCGCACGAAGCCGGCGCCTGGGTGCGCGAGGCCGCGGCCGCGTACTCGCGCACGCAGGCCGAGGCGACCGCCGCGAGCGAGCGGG
>JBQDJW010000453.1:0-3402 GCA_052086425.1 Pseudoclavibacter sp.
ATCACCCACGACGTGAACATCGCGGCGCGCGCGGATCGGCGACTGCGTCTCGAGGGCGGACGCGTCGAGGAGGACGGCGAGGCGACCGGCGGATCCTGGCAACCGGACGCATCCGCGGCCTCTCGCGTCGCGGACGCGCCGGAATCTGACGAGGCGGCGGGCGATCTCGCCGCTCGCCCGAGCGAGGCGATCGCGTGAGGTTCGTCGCGAGCGTGGCAGGGGTGTTCCGCGAAGCCCTCGACGAGCTGCGCGTGCATCGCACTCGGGTGTTCCTCTCGCTCATCGGCGTGCTGATCGCCGTGTGCTCGATCACGACCGTCACCGGCCTCGGTGAACTGGTGCGGCAGTCGGCCCTCGAGACCTCAGACCGCTACGGCGGCCGCCCGGCGAGCTACACCGTGCAGTTCTCGCCAACCGGTGCGGGCGGTCAAGACGAGACGAGGCAGCGCTTCGAGCAGGCATTCGACAGCGCGGTCGAGCGCTACGGCATCTCGTTCTCGAGCCGAGAGCAGCAGACGCAACTGTCGATGCAGTTCCCCGATGGCGTGCAGCAGGTGGCGACCTGGGTCGTCGACCCGCCGTACGGCGAGATGCGCAGGATCGACGTCGCGCACGGTGCATGGTTCGCCGCGGACGACGCCGACCGGCTCGCGCCAGCCGTCGTCATCAACGACGCGGCCTGGCAAGCGATGGGTGCACCGGATCTGCGCACTCACCCGACCATCGAGGTCGCCGATCCCGCGTCCGCGACCGCCGTCGTCATCGGCGTCCTACCGCCAGATCCCTACGGCGGCGACATGCGCGAGGCCTATCTCTTGACCGACGCCTTCGGGATGCTCGGGGCCGACACGGCCGATCCCATGTATGGCGGCACTGGCTACTCCCTGTGGCTGCCGCCGGAGGCCGGCGACGAGCTCTCCGAGCGCATCGAGTCCGATCTCACGTCGGCCCTCGGCGACACCGCGGCGGTCACGGTGATGCGAACGGACTACCTCGGCCAGGGCGGGGGAGACCCGTTCCTGGCGATCCAGATCCTCATCAACGTGATCTCGAGCATCGTGCTCGCGATCGGGGCCGTCGGGTACATCAATCTCGCGATCGTCACCGTCTCGCAGCGCATCCGCGAGATCGGGATCCGCCGCTCGTTCGGCGCGACGTCCGGTCGCGTGTTCGTCTCGGTGCTGCTCGAGTCGGTCGTCGGCACGACGATCGCCGGCATCGTCGGCATCGCGCTCGCCGTCGTCATCCTGCAGAACCCCATCGTGCAGGCGGGGATCACGGGAGGAACGGGCGCGAGCGACACGGTGCCGTTCCCGGTCGTGGCCGCGATCACCGGTCTCGCCGTGAGCGTCTCGGTCGGGCTGATCGCGGGGCTCATTCCCGCCGTCATCGCGATGAAAGTGCGCGTGATCGACGCGATCCGCAGCGCCTGAGCGACGCCGGTCGTTGCGACGCTGGTGCAGGAGCGCGCCCCGGTGTGCGTGCGTGCGCACGGCGCGTCTCGCTCGGCGCGGCCGATCGGCCGACACCCGGCCCGGCTACGTGACTGCCGTTGCTCGTGTGACTAGTGTGACGGCATGCCTACGACCACGCCCAAGCGACAGAGCGCCGCCGCGGGAGCCTCCGCCAAGCGGCGCGCGTCGACCGCCAAGCGCGGCGCCCAGAGCGGTACCGGAGCTGCGCCCCGCACCAAGAAGTTGCCCGAGATGCAGGCGGTGCCGCAGCCGAACATCGCGCAGCGCATGTGGCTCGGCCTCGCGCACGCGGTCGGGGGAGCGGCGCGGGCGCTCGGGCCGGAGCGAGTCGCCGACGAAGATCGCCGCGACGGCTTCCCGTTCGCGATGCTGCTCGTCGCGGTCGTCGGCGCCGTCATGGTGTGGTTCCTGCCGAACCAGCCGGTCGCGCAGGCCATCAACGACTACACCTTCGGCGGACTCTTCGGCCAGATCGCGTTCGCGCTTCCCGTGCTGTTCACGGGCTTCGCGATGTGGCTGTTCCGCCACCCCGCCTCGCTCGACGATAACGGCCGCATCGCGGCGGGCCTCTTCATCGGCGTGAGCGCGGCGGCCACGCTCGCCCATGTGTCGAACGGCCAGCCCGCGCCCGCCGAGGGCATGCCGGCGCTTGCGACCGGCGGTGGCGTGTTCGGGTGGATCTTCGGCGGCCCCCTCGTGTTCCTCACGACCGAGATCGGCGCCACGATCATCGCGGTGCTGTTCCTCGTGCTCTCACTCTTCGTGATCACGAAGACCCCGCCGCTGCGCGTCGGCGACCGCCTCCGTGACCTGTGGGCCTGGTTGTTCGGCATCGAGCCGGACGAGGCCGCGCACTCGCGCGGATCGCGCGGGGGCGGCGGCGAGGCAGGGCTGCTCGACGACGCGGGAGACTCCCGCTCGGGCGATACAGCCGACGGCGACGCCGGCCTGCCGTGGTGGCGCCGCAACGCGACGGGCCGCGAGGTCGACCCCGCCTTCGACAGCGCGGTCGTCGACGAGGGCGAGGGGCTCGGCACGGGCGACAACCTGTCGCAGCTCTTCGGCGCGGATGCCGCGGGTGACACGTCTGCGGGCGGCACCTCTCGAGGCGGCCGAGCCGGCAAGGGCCGAGGTCGGAAGCAGCGCGCCGACGACGAGAACGCGACGACCGTCCTGCCGAACGCGGCCGAGCAGGCGGCGACGGCCGACGGACGGACCGATCCGCTCGCCGTCATCGGCACTGGCGTCGAGGCGCCGGACCAGCTCGGCGGCGCGACCGGAATCCGCGCCGACAGCGACCATGACGACGGGCTCGACTTCGACTTCGATGCCGTCGGCGCCATGGGTGCAGGCGGAGCCTCGGGCGCCACGGTGGCCGACGGCGACCTGCACGACGGCGACACGGCTCCCGTGCAGCCCCTCGGCCGCACCGCGGGCGCGGCCGCCGCCGGTTTCGGGGCCGCAGGTGGAGCATCCGGTGCCATGGCGAATGCCGGCGCTCACGGCGACGACGACCAGGTCCAGTCGCCCGAGGCGGCAGAGGCCGACGCCGAGTCGGAGGCGATGAAGCCAGCGGAGGCCGCCTGGGATTCGCGCGACGCCGACGGCGACAACCCGTACCGGCTGCCGATGGTCGCGATGCTCTCGAAGGGCACGCCTGCCAAGACGCGCACCGAGGCGAACGACACGATCATGGAGGCGCTCGACACGACGTTCGCGCAGTTCAAGGTCGACGCCAAGGTCACGGGCTTCTCGCGAGGCCCGACGGTCACGCGCTACGAGGTCGAGGTCGGCCCTGGTGTGAAGGTCGAGCGCGTGACGCAGCTCTCGAAGAACATCTCGTACGCCGTCAAGAGCAATCAGGTGCGCATCCTGTCGCCGATTCCCGGCAAGAGCGCGATCGGCGTCGAGATTCCGAATGCCGACC
>JBQDJW010000454.1:0-3388 GCA_052086425.1 Pseudoclavibacter sp.
CGCCGGGGGGGGGGCCCCCCCCCCGGGGGCCTGTGTCGGCATTGGCGGACGCCCCACTTTCGCCACGACTGCCCGCTTTTCGTTGTGGGCGGCGGGTCTCGGCGGCATTCCGAGGCTCGGGGCGAAGCAGACCGCCCGCGGAAATTCTTTGCGGAACGGGTAAGTGGGCGGCCGCTCGATCGTCAGGACCAGTACCAACCGATCCACCTCGACAGGGAAGGCCCATCATGTTCCGCCTCGCGTTCAACCTCGTCGCCGACGCCATCCGCAGCAACATCAGCAGCCACGGGCGCGACCGCGCGACAGCCCATGCCCACTCCCACGCCGGCGCCCACGCCTCGCTCCACGTGCGGGCCGTTCTGCGCATCGCGCTCCTGCTCGCGTTCGCGATCATGACGATCGCAGTCATGGCCGGATGCCAGGCCGCGGCGCCCGAAGCCGCAACTGATCCCGGATCTTCCGCGGCAGCCGCATCCGGTACCCCGGCCGCGACGCCCGAGACCACGGCCGAACCCGGCCAGGGCATCGCGCTCACCGCTCGCACGAGCGGGCCGGTCGAGGTGTTCACGGCCCCCGACGACATGCCGTTCACGACGCTCGACGCGCAGACCCGATTCGGCACGCAGACCGTGCTGCTCGTCACCGCGACCGAGACGCACGATGGCGCCGAGTGGCTCGAGGTGCTGCTGCCGGTCCGGCCGAACGGCGCCACGGGATGGGTCCACGCCGACCAGGTCGAGCAGCGCGAGGTCGCGCTCGCGGTCGAGATCGACCTCGAGGCGCGCGAGCTGACGCTGCTGCAGGCCGGCGAGACGCTCTGGAGCACACCGACAGCGATCGGGGATGCCGACCACCCGACCCCCATCGGAACGTTCTTCGTCACCGACAAGCTCGAGACGGGCGATGCGGCGAGCTCGTACGGCCCCTATGCGATCGGCCTCTCGGCCCGCAGCGACGTGCTCACCGAGTTCGCCGGCGGCGACGGTCAGGTCGGCATTCACGGCACGAACGAGCCCGCCAGCATCGGCCAGGCCGCCTCGCACGGCTGCTTGCGAATCGACAACGATCTCGTCGCCGAACTCGCCCACGTGCTACCCCTTGGCACACCCGTCACCATCTCGTAGGCACAGACCCCAGACGCAACACGTGACCGACGAAGGAACCTCCGTTGCACAGCCAGGGCAAGCAGCAGTTCGCCGCTCGCGACGCGGCGCTCGTGAACGCCGTTCGCGGCGGTGACCGCGATGCCTTCGCGGGCCTCGTCGAGGCCTGGTACGACCGGTGCTGGGAGGTCTCCTGGCGCATCTTGCACGACCGCGATCGGGCAGCAGACGTCGCGCAAGACACCATGCTCGCGGCCTGGCAGAACCTCGACGGGCTCGAGAGCCCCGGATCATTCGGAGGGTGGGTGCTGAGAATGTCGCGAAACCGTTCGCTCGACCGCCTCACTCACGAGCGCCGAGCCATCCCGACGGGCGACGACCTGCTGCTCGAACCGACCGAGCCGGGCCCCGCGCTCGGCGACCCCGAGGCAGAGGCGACCCGCAGCGAGGCGCACGACCTCGTGTGGGACGCCGCCGCGGCGCTCGGCGAGCGCGACTCGAGCATCCTCGACCTCCACCTGCGCCACGGCCTCGACGGCCGCGAGCTCGCCGACGAACTCGGGATTGCGCCGAACGCCGCGAACCAGGCCATGCACCGCATGCGCGGCCGCCTCGGCACGGCGATCAAGGCCAGGATGCTGTGGAACCGCGGGCGACCGACGTGCGGTTTGCTGCGCGGCGAGTTCGAGGCTGCCGGCGCCGAGGCGTTCGGGCCTGTCGTCGTCAAGCTCGTCGAGAAGCATGTCAAGCGCTGCGACGAATGCGCCGGCGAGCAGAAGCGCGTCGCGAGCCCGGTCGCGCTCTTCGCGGCGGCGCCCCTGATCGCGGCTCCCGTCTTCCTGCGCACGCAGAGCGCGCAGGCGCTCGGTGCCGCCGGCGGGCCGGTGCCGGTTGCGTGGGTCAGCGGGGGCGCCGAGGTGGCGGCCGGCGAAGTGGACGACGGAGGCTTCGGCGCCGACGCGACGATCGCGGCCGGCCCCAGGCGGCAGTCGAACTGGTTCGGCGACGGCTCGGGGTTGCAGGCCGACGAGGTCAGGCTGCCCGGTGAGGACGGGCCGGCGCTGGACGGTGGCGATCCGCGACCGGCGGCGCTCCCGCCCCATCACGGCGTCGTGCGCGGTCGTGGTCGGCGTGTGGCCACGTGGTCGATTGGCGCGCTGCTCGCCCTGCTGATGGGCGCGGCGCTGTGGGTGTGGATCGCGCCGCAGGCGGGGCCGATCCCGGTCGCGGCGCCCGCGCCGAGCGAGTCGTCGACGGATCAGACCGAGACAGCGGGAACGCCGGGCGCGTCGCCGACGGCGCCACCGGCGACGACGGTTGCCGCACCGCCTTCGCCGCCCTCGCCGGGCGAGCCGTCGGCACCGGCGGTTCCGGCGCCGACTGCCGACGTGTCGATCGCATGGACCGGCAGGTTGGGTGAGTGCTCACCCCTCGGTGGCGGTTTCACGTATGTCGTGTCGTGGGAGACGGCGGATGCCGAGACGGCCGCGCTGTCCGGCAGCGCGGGAGACATGGATGTGGCGTTGGAGGGGAGCGTCGAGTTCTGCGGCGGCGAGAGCGTTTCGGTCACGCTCACGGCGAGCGGCCACGGCGGCGAGACGACGGCGTCAGCCTCGGCGACGGCCGATCCGAACTCGCCGCCGTCCGATGACGGGTCGCCGGACGACGGGTCGCCGGACGACGAGCCGCCTGACGACGACACGTCCGATCCGCAGGACGCGTCGCCGGTCACGCCGCCTCCGCCGGGGAATCCGCCGGAGTCGAATCCGCCTGTCCTGAGATGACAGACTTTGACCGGGCGAGCACCGTGCGCATGTCGATCGGCTGCGTGTCTGCGGGTTCGGTCGGCACGGTCGGCCAGGCGGCCGCGACCGCCTGGGCCGCCGCGGCCGCCTCTCCGGAAACCGCGGTCCGTCCGCGCTCGAGCCACCGGGCCCGCCACCGCAGATCGCTGGCCGCCTCGGTCGCGCGGTCGATTTTCGGCGCCGTGCGCGCATCGACGGCGTCGCGCACGAGCCTTTGTGGGGTCGGCCGGAGGGCGACGCCCGCGCGGGCGGGGACGGCCCCGCCCGCGACCTGGATCGTGTTGCCCGCGAGCGTCGCGAATGCCGCGACGGCGAGCGACGCCAGCCCGAGCTCCGCGACGAGCAGGCCGACGAGCTTTCCGTTTCGCTTGCCGGCGCCGCGCAAGAGATCGATGCGCCGCATGGCGTCGGCGTGCTCCGCTCTGATCCGGGAGGCCAGCACGGGTTCGGGTGCGGGAAAGTCCGCAGACGGTCGGCCGC